>CABIKM010000053.1 GCA_902196205.1 Candidatus Methylomirabilis lanthanidiphila
CCTCAAGGGGACCGAGGCGACGACATGACTCATCACGGGCTGGGTAGGGACTTTTCGATGACCACACCTAGGGAAATTTGGGTGACCCTTGACACTTACCGCGAAGATGTCTTGGGTACTGAACTTGCAGCTGCTGGTCGGATAGTAGTTGCGGCGTTGCTCTTCGGTCCAGTTGCTTGGGTCTCCATGTGGACGCGTCGTGAGCGAGTGAATTAGGCGAGCGAAACGTGTGTTCGTGCCCCATATAGACTTCACCTCGACCTTCTTCGTGACTGCGTTCTTGGTGAACTCGAAGTCATAGTTCCGGTAGCTGCCAAGATGTCGGGCCATATCTTCGGGCATTCGGCGGACCGTATAGCCAGCAGCCTCGGCGATGCGCACCAGTTCAAACTCGGCCAAGCCACTTAGCACCTTCGCTGCCGCGCCGAACTGATCAATTTCGAGGAGTTCGGTCCCTCGGAATTGACTTATGGCATTCGCTAGGTCGCTCTTCGTGCCGCCAGTATAGATCTCTCCGTGGGCCAGCGTGGCGCGCTCATCGACGTCGACTATGCGACCCTTGGCAATCTCGCGCCAAAGGCCGCCATTGGCGAACTCGCCAGGTACAAACTTGCCCGTGCGGCCGCGAACGAGGACTCCCTGAGTTTCCTCCGTCAGCTCAACTGTAAAGGAGGCACGCCAATGTGACTGACCGGGAAGCTTGATAATCGTGGGGTCAAAGGAGTGCAGTGGGATGAGGAGCGGGCAGAGGACGTCGACGAAGCCGGTGGGTGTGGCCCCTCCGTATCGGCGCATGATGCGGTGGAAGCTGTCAGCGAGTTCCTGCTGGCTGTATTCGACCAAGTGATGACCGTGGGTCTGTCTTTGATCTGTTGGGTGCGGCGACTAAGTTGAATCGGCTGCAAGTCCCCCGTAGGGTTCCCTGAATGCGGGGGACCTGGATGCGGGAAGCCCGCGTGCTGGCATCGGGTTTGTGGCGCGTGAAATCCGCGTCGCCTAACTACGGTTATGCTGGTCTGTATAGCACCACCCCAAGAATCCTCACGATATGCGGGATTTTCCTGCCGTTTCTCAGCCTTGTCAATGGAATTTCAACACGGCCCATAGGGACACAGGCCGCCCCGACAGTCGGATGGCATAGTGGATGGCGTTAGTATTGTCGAGGCAGGCCTTGCCCTGCCCAACCATGCCTGACTACAAGGGGGAAGGACGAGACGTGTTACGCGAGGTCAGCGGCTGCGGGAGAAGCCTCCGCGATCTTCTTTCGGAGGAAGTGCCGGACACGTGCCCGCATCGCTGGCGGGTTAGACTGTGAGTTCGCCACTGGTTTATTCGAGCCGAAGTAGCCGGGCTCCATGAAAGACGGTGATAATCTCGACGGCACTAGGCTTCAGACGGTACACGATTCGATAGCTCTCGTACACGACCTCTCGGAGTGATTCATCTCCCACCTCAGGAACGACCCGCCCGGAACGAGGAAATGTTTCAAGGCGGCCTATCGCGGCGACGATCCGTTCGACCAGCAGGTCGGCGTAGTGGGCGGAGTCGCGCGCCACATATGTTCGAATCGCCTCGACGTCCTCGATTGCCTGAGGCGCCCAGATGACCGAGGTCACTGGAGAAGCCGCTGTTTCGCTTCGGCGTGCGAAACTCCCTTTGCGGCGTCAAGTTCCGCGATTCCGCGCTCTATCTTGGCGAGGAATACAAGCCGCTCGATGGCGTCCTCCACCGTGGCGTCAGGGGGTAGTTTCTCAATCGTCTCAAGGACGCGCTGCTTTGCAGTGCTGGTTGACATCGTGACTCCCTTCGGTTCCCGTACCGAAAAAAGAAATCAGGTTACCTGAATGATACCGCGGGACTGGTAGGGGATCAAGCTCTCTTGGTCTAACGCCTCAAGCTGAAGGGCGCCGCGCTGTTTGCCGCGTCCCTCTCCAGTACCGAACTAGGCGCGATGTGCATTGCAAGATCCGGCGGTTCACTTTTCGATACATGCATCCGACCGCCGCTTGCGGGAACGGGGCTTACCTCGCCTCAGAAGGTGAAAACCTCCTCCTCAGCGACCAAAAAGATTGGAGACCCGCCGGTGGAGATCGACACGGCATGGGCCAATGTCTCCTTCCCTCCTTCGGAAGCGGCGCAGGCTTCCAAGGCTGCTAGCGATGGGAACTGAATCTCTGCAATACGGTAAAATGGTGGCGTTCCCTGAGGAGAAGCGAGCACCTTCGTCGCCACGAACTTGGTTTTGCCGACCAACTTTTCAACCGCCATTGGTACATGCTCGTCCTGATACACCTTTTCGAAGGCTTCAATATCAGCAGGACGAGGGTAAATCACCATGAATTTTACTCCAGCCATTTTTTCCTCCTGTTACTGAACGCCTAACTACGGTCATGCTGGTCTGTATAGTACTCACTCAAAGAATCCTCACGATATGCGGGAGTTTCCTGCCGTTTTTCAGGCTTGGCAACGGAATTTCAATAGGGCCCATAGGGGCAAAGGCCGCCCCGACCGTCGGCATAATCCTAAGGTGGCCGACCAACACCTTTGCGCCGGTATCCGGTTCGACGATGACTTCCCACACCTTTCGGCGATGGCTGGTCACAAGCACCCAGATGTCAGGCTGCTCTCCGGCTGCGTTTAATTTGCCGAATCGCGCGCAGCGTGGGTGCCTCTGATTGCTGGGCATGATACAGGTCCCATCGAAGTTGGAGACTCAGCCAGAAATCCGGCGACATGCCAAAGAACCGAGCCAACCGCAATGCTGTACTTGGGGTTACCCCGCGACGCCCGCGAACTAGCTCGTTGATCCTCTGGTATGGCACGTGGATGCCGGCCGCGAGTTCCTTCTGGGAGAGGCCCATCGGCTTGAGGAACTCCTCACGCAACATCTCCCCCGGATGAGTCGGCGCTCGATGTGTCGGGATGCGAACCATGGCTTACCCTCCAGCAATGTCTGTCAATGATAGTCGACGATCTCAACCTCGTCTGGGCCATTAGATGTCCAGACGAAGCACACTCGATACTGATCGTTGATCCGGATGCTGTGCTGCCCGGCACGATTCCCCGACAGCGCCTCAAGGCGATTCCCAGGGGCAACCCGGAGATCATCTAATCGAAGCGTCGAGTCCAATTGCTCCAGTTTACGCACCGCAACCTTCCACAGGTTCTTCGGGCAGGTCCGACGGGCGGCTTTGGTGTCCCGCCCGTTGAAGATGTCCTCGGTCCCAGAACTTCGGAAGGAACGGATCATCACCACCTAATAGCACGGTTACCATGCTATGTCCAGGCCCATTGCGGCCTCCCTACGATTATGCTGGCCTGTATAGCACCAATCCAAGAATTCTCACGACATGCGAGATTTTCCAGCCGTTTCTCAGGCTTGTCAACGGAATTTCAACAGGGCCCATAGGGGTAAAGGCCGCCCCGACGGTTGGTACGATGCCTTCAAAAAGTCAGACCTCTCCCGTGTAGCCACAGACGCCCATACGCGGTGAGTTGACAACGGGTAGGAAGGCATCTTCCTATGCACACTGGTAGAGCTCGCATGGGGTACCGGTCGTACGGTCGTGCTGCGGCGTACAGCGCACAAGGTGCGCCAGCATTGCAGCCTTGGACGTGCGCGTCGCGCACAGCCGTTCCTGTGATTTCGGGACATAACCCTAGATTCCATGATACCCTTTCGCTCAGGTGTCCGACTTTACCCAAGCTCAGATCGAATTAACAAGTATTATGTCCCCAAGCATCGAATCGGACCGTCATCGCCGGCCTTGCCGCCGTGCGCTGGTTTGGCTCGTGACGATGATCCTTTCGATCGAGGCTTGCGCGATGGCCCATGCGAAGAACGCTGAACCCGATCTGGAAAGCAGCGTCTGCGGCGTCCTGCGCGAGCCGTTGGCGTTCTGGCAGTTCCGGTGGGTCGCCGGAGCGCCCGATGCACGCCGCATCCGATCCATCCGGGAGATCGAACGGCTGTCCTTTACCACCCTCGACGGCCGCGAGCTGGGCGGGTATAAGCTGCGCGCCGCAAATCCCCGAGGCTATCTGCTGGTGGCCCAGGGAAACGCCATGCTGGCGGACCAAATCATGGGCGTGCTGGAGTTCTTTCGCAATTCGGGGCTCGATGTCTATGCTTACGACTACCGGGGATATGGACTCTCAGAGGGCAAGAGTCGGCTCAAGGCCATCGTATCCGACTATCGGGAAATCGTGACGGCCCTGAACGCCAAGGGCTATGGGCGTCGTTATCTCTACGGCATGTCCATGGGCGGCGTCATCCTGACGAATGCTGTCGGCCCTGGCGGGGAGTACGACGCGCTGGTGGTGGACTCCTCCCCCAGTCGAATTTCCGGCTTGGGTTGCCCCGAGGAATACGATCCGGTGCGCCAGCTCCCTGCGGATGGCTCGAAGCTCATGCTCATCATCGGCTTGCGGGATCGGGTAGTTCCCCCGCGTGACATTGAGGAGATGGCGAAGGTCGTACAAGATCGCGGGGGTGTCGTGCTGAAATCCCCCGAGTTCGGTCATCCGCTGATGGACCTTGATCCGGCCAGCCGCCGCCGGCGCTTCCAAGTGGTGGCGGACTTCTTGAGGCGATGAATCGCCTCGCGCTTTCGCTTTGCTTTCTGTGGCTGTGCTCTGCCTGTGCGGGACCGGCGAAGGCACCCCCTTCGCACGATCGAGGCGAGCCATCCGCCTCGATCTATGTGATCGAACAAGGCTGGCACGTGGGGCTTGCGATCCGGGTGGCGGATATTCCCGGAGGGCTCGTGCCGGAAAGCGCGGACTTCCCGGCAGCGGACTATCTGGAACTGGGCTGGGGCGATTGGGATTATTACCAAGCAGACGATCCCGGTCTTTGGTTGACCCTGAAAGCCGGCCTCTGGCCCACCGCCAGCGTACTGCATGTGGTCGGCGTCCGAGGTGCCATCAGCGACCGCTTCGGCGGATTCGAAATCCTCCGGCTCGATGTGGCCCCTGGCGGTGTCGCCGCGCTGGCGGCTTTCATCCACCGTAGCTTCGCGCGCGATGCGGCGGCGAAGGCCACACCGATCGGGCCGGGCTGGGGCCGAGACAGCCTGTTTTATCCCGCCCGAAGAACATTTCACATGTTCAACACCTGCAACACGTGGACGGCGCGCGCCCTGGAAGCCGCGGGTTATCCCGTGGGGAGGCCGCTCACAGCGGATCAGTTGATGACGAAGGTACGCCGCGCTAGCAAGCCCGCCGGCTCCGACGCGGGTATCCTGCAGCCCCCCCGCTAACACCGCCATCGGATACGCGAGAGACACCCAGTACAATGACCCGTCGATCCGGCAGAACCCATGAGGCCTTATTGCGGTGGAGCGTTGTTGGACTGCTGGCGACAGTCCTGCTGGGCGCCGGAATTGCCTTCATGACCCACATGCCAGGCCGCTCCCATAGTGGAGCTCTGCCGCCGCTGGCCCCTGAGGCTATCTTGTTGCGCACGCGGCTTCAGGGGCACGTGAAGGTGCTGGCGGGAGACATCGGCGAGCGACATCTGTGGCGCCACGATGCCCTGGAGTCTGCGGCGCGATATATCGAGGCGTCCTGGACCGGCATGGGTCATGTAGTTGCATCCCAGCGTTATGTGGCGTACGGCAAGCCGGTGCGTAACCTGGAGGTGGCATTGCCGGGCTCAGTACAGCCGCCCGAGATCGTCCTGGTCGGTGCCCACTACGACACCGTCGCCGGCTCGCCAGGGGCCAACGACAACGCTTCCGGCGTAGCGGCGCTGATCGAGCTCGCACGGCTGCTGGCTGGGTCGCGGGCGCGGCGCTCCATACGTTTCGTGGCCTTCGTCAACGAGGAGCCGCCCCTGTTCTACAGCCCCGACATGGGCAGCCGGGTCTACGCCCGTCGGGCCGCCGAGCGGGGTGAGCGGATCGTCGCTATGCTGTCCTTGGAGACCCTCGGCTATTATAGTTCCGCCTCAGGCAGCCAGCGCTATCCCAACTCGCTGTATCGCCTGTTCTATCCCGACCGGGGCGATTTCCTCGCTTTCGTGGGTAACCTCGACTCGCGTCCCCTCGTGCGAACCGTGATCGAGGCATTCCGCCGCCATACGGCCTTTCCCTCAGAGGGGGTCGCCGCTCCGGGCTGGTGGGGCGGGGTGCACTGGTCGGATCACTGGTCGTTCTGGCGCGAAGGCTATCCGGCCCTCATGGTGACGGATACGGCGCTCTATCGCTACCGTTATTACCACACGGCCGGCGATACCCCCGATCAACTCGACTACGAGAGCTTGGTCCGAGTGACGGCGGGACTCGCCCGAGTCGTGGCGGAACTGGCTCAGTAGGTTGGTTGGCTTACGGCAGGGTAACAGGATACCGGAGGGTCTCTCTGAGAGGCAGGAGAGTGACGGCTTTTGCCATACTCAAAAACGCATCAGACTATCATTCACCCACACAAGATCCGGAAGAGCTGTTTTTAGACGTTACGCAGCGAGTTCTTGGAGAATCTCAGGATGGCACTCGGCGATGACCGTGTACACGTGCCGTAACTGTACGGCATCGCCGTATGATTGTCAACGTCGGATGACAATGTCCTTTCCGCAGAGACCTGACGTTCGCGATCAGCCGCCGGTCGCTCTTGCGCCGGACGGCTGCAATACCAGGTTAGCCAGCCGATTCAAATTATGCCGCAACCGCGAAGGCTTTTTTGGCGACTGTCTGCGACAACGTGATCGGAACGAAATAGGCCGCCGGATACAGATAATCCTCGCCTGACTCATCAATCACGCGTATCAGATTGTGCGCCGCGGCCTGCGGGTCAGGCAGCACCTGATAAATCTTCCGCCGTTCCAGCGAGGCCGGATAGCCTTCGTTGTTCACGCAGACCACGTATCGCGATTTGAGGCTGGGTCGATAGGTAGCCATGCTGTCGCCTTACTCCTCGAGGATACGCTTGACTTTTATTTCCTGCTTGCCGATGCCGTGTGCCTCATACCAATGAAGCTCAGCTACGCACAGCGTCCCGTCGGCTAGACGGATTGTCGCCTGTCCCTTGCGTTTTCGCCAACGGCCTCTGCCGTAGAACTTTCGTAGTCGAACAAGGTCCCGGATGGAACTGCCGCTCGCAATCGTTTCGACGCGGGTAATTTCGCCGATGACCTCGAAGACGGGTTCCAGGTCCATGCGGTAGATTGTATAGCGAGACGGGGTTCAGAGCAATATAGCTCGTATCGTTGGTAAGTGTCAGTTCTCGTATGTGCATTGAGAGCACTGGAAAGACTGGCTAACTCCGATCATGCTGACCTGTACAGCACCCCCCCAAGAATCTTCACGATATGCGGGATTGTCCTGCCGTTTCTCAGACTTGTCAACGGAATTTCAACAGGACTCATAGGGACAAAGGCCGCCCTAACGGTTGGCGTAATCCTATTGGGTCTTGCATAAGTAATGTAGGGTGCGGATGTCTCGCTCCGCTCATGGTGAACCTGTCGAACCATTAGCGGATGAGCCTTCGACGAGCTCAGGCTGAACGGAGGAGTGAAAGAAGGGCGCGGCAAGCAGCGCCCCTACGATCCGGATGGCATAGCGGCACACCATACCGGTAGCCATACGAGCTCTGGAACCTTTTTTCAGTATGAGTATATTTGGTTAGAAAGTCTCCCCCTCCCGTTCCGAAATCCCCCCGTTCCCCCCTTTTGAAAAGGG
>CABIKM010000054.1 GCA_902196205.1 Candidatus Methylomirabilis lanthanidiphila
TACCCGGTCATCTTCGAGATCTGGCGGGGCCGCCAGCTCACGCGAGCGGGTGCGACACGGACTCGTCACGCAGCGGACGGCTAGAGGTGAAACGAGATGAAACGAAGACAACCTGGGAACGGGTGCGCCCGAGACAGTTTCGCCCGAAGTGCGCGCCGCTGGCGATCTGTCGAAGGTGCTCGTGGCGAGGGAGCAGGGGCGGATTCCGTGGCCCTTCTCACCCGGACACTGGACCCCGTGGTACAATGCGGGAGGGAGCGAACCCCGCTCAGCGGACACTCGCGTGAACCTGACCGCCATGCCCGTCATCGGCACAAAGACTAAGATCGTCGCGACCGTCGGTCCAGCCAGTGAAACGGCCGAGCGATTGACTCGACTCGTCGAGGCCGGCGTCGCCGTGTTTCGGCTCAACATGGCCCACGGCCGGCGTGGCTGGCATGAAGCCGTCCTCGGACGGATTCGTCGGGTTAGCGAGGATCTCGATCGCCCACTGGCCATTCTGATTGACCTTGGCGGACCGAAAATCCGGCTGGGGCCGATCGCCGGCGGAAGCGTGAATTGCGAGATCGGCCACCGGTTCCGCTTCGTCGTCGACGCAGCGGCGGCGCGCGGGCCCAATGATCTGACGTCGAGTCACCGCGCGTTGGTCCAAGCGTTGGAGATTGGGAACGTGGTGTTGCTGGTCGACGGCATGGTCTCGATGCGGGTCGAAGAGAAGCAGGAAGGCGCCGTCGTCTGCCGTGTTGTCCAGCCCGGCGAGATTCGCTCGGGTGCCGGCATCAATGTGCCAGGCGTCCATTTGCCGGGTGGAGCGCTTACCGAGAAGGATTATGGCGACGTGCGCTGGGCGGCCGGACATTCGGTCGATTTCTTCGGGCTCAGCTTCGTCCGCCGCCCGGAGGACGTGCGCGAGCTGCGTGACGAACTCCGACGCCTCGACTCCGGCGCCCGGATCGTGGCAAAGATCGAGAGGGCCGAGGCGGTCGAGGCCCTGAATGAGATCATCCACGAGGCCGACGCCATCATGGTGGCGCGCGGGGACCTCGGCGTTGAGATTGACATCGCGCGGATCGCCGGAGTGCAAAAGCAGGTCATTCGGCGATGCCGGCAGGCGCGAGTCCCTGTCATCACCGCGACACACATGCTCGAGAGCATGCGGTCGAGTCGGCTGCCCACTCGTGCGGAGGCTACTGACGTGGCGAACGCTATCCTCGACGGCTCCGACGCCCTCATGCTCTCTGCTGAGACCGCGATCGGCCGTTATCCGGTGGAGGCGGTGGCGATGATGCGGTCCATCGTACGCGAAACGGAGCCGCTGATCGAGCCGTGGGTCGGTCCAGAGCCAGGAGTTCGCTCGCCCCAGGCTGCGTCGTCGATCATCGACGGCATCGTCGAGGCGACGAGCCGTCTCGCGAAGGAGATCCGGGCCACACTTGTGCTCGTGGCCACCCGGGACGGCAATACTGCCCTGTTGCTGTCGAAGCAGCGCAGCCGCACTCCGATTCTGGGCATCAGTCATCACAAAGCCACTGTTCGTTGCATGAGTCTGTACTGGGGCGTGACCCCGCTCCACTTTCCAGAAGCCCAGGACAGCGGCGAACTGCTGAGGCGCGTGACCAACTGGGCTCGCAAACAAGACCTGCTTCGCCCCGGAGACCGGGTCGTGCTTATTGCGAGTACTCACTGGACTACGACCGGACATAATATGATCGTAGTCGATGAGGTAAAGTAGGCGCGCACGAGGAACAGAGAGGGAAGACCGATGCCGCTACAGGAGCCGGAGATCCAGCGAGATCGCGGACGGGATCTTGAGGACGAACACTTCCGCCGCGAGGACCCGCGATTGATCGAGCGGTTGAACGAGCTGAAGGCCGCCGAGACGACCCGGGAGGCCATCGCCAAGGCCTCGGGCATCACCAAGCCTGCGGGTCTCGACAGGTTGATGGCGTTGGGGATCGAGGGAGAGACGGCCACTCCGCTGATCATGGTCCCGCTCGTCGAGGTGGCATGGGCCGATGGCACGCTCGATGCCAAGGAGCGCTGCGCGATCCTCGACCGTGCGGGCGACTCGGAAGTCGCCCGCGGATCCACTGAGCATGCGTTACTCGAGCTCTGACTCGATCGCCGACCGGACCCCAAGCGCCTCAATTATTGACAGGCTACCCGAAGAGGGTTATAAGTAAAAAAGTTCCTCGGTGCTACGCGTGAGAGGCACGCTATAGAGTTGTCGAGCTGATTTCCCCAATGTCGGTGAGCGCATGGTAGTAAAACCTGCTTGACGGAAGGAGTTAACATACTATGATACCAACGTATCGGAAAGTGCTGGTGACCACAGATCTTTCCCCAACCGGAAACTCCGCCATCCCCCATGCCTATGCCGTCCTGGCAGGACTGGGCGGCACCGTCATCCTTTGGCACGCGATTGATCTGTCTGGAATACCGTCCTCGGTTTACGCCCAGCGCATACCTGGGAAGCCGCTTGCTGAGCAGCGGGCCGCTCTCCGGGACTCGCTGTTTTCCTCGCTGGAAGCGCTTGTGCCTGAGGAGGCCCGTGCAGAGGGGCGGGTGACAACGGAGATACGGGTGGTGGAGGCCCCGGGAGTGATCCAGGAGGCGATCTGTCAGGACGCCAGAACCCAGGAGGCGGACCTCATTGTGATGTCATCCCATGGCCATTCCGGGATAAAGCACCTGCTCCTAGGTTCAGTGGCAGAGAGTGTGTTAAAGTCAGCCGATCGCCCCGTCCTCGTTGTCCTCAGCCGGGAGTGAGACCTCCCGCCGCTCAGTTCGCGCGTTATGGCGCAACTGTCGATGATGGCAGTCTTTGAAACGCCTTCCATGCGATTATTGGACAGCAACCCCTTCCCGAGTCAGCGTAAGATCACATGCACACAGGAGAGTGTGCTTCATGAAGGTCGCTGTAAGCAGATGGGCTATGCGGTTGTCGATTATTGGCCTCTGTTCGTTCGCAATCGCAGGACCCCATAGGTTCGTATTCGCTCAGAAGACACCCGCGGTGTACGTTGCACCAATCGACGGAATTATCGACCTTGGGATCGCGCCGTTTGTCCAGCGAGTGCTCAATGAAGCGACCCATACTGTAGAGAGCGTACTTGAGCAGTTGGGTCTAGCGGGGGTTCAAGTCAGGCGGGCGTCGCCCAACTGGGTGGAGAACCTGGTCCGCTTCCTCACACCCCCGGTTGTCAGTTCACTTCTCATCACCATCGGCATGCTCGGCATCATACTGGAACTCCGAACACCCGGCTTGGGGTTACCCGGCGCCCTGAGTATTACGAGTCTGGCGCTTTTCTTTTGGGGCCACTGGCTGGTCCGGTTGGCTGGCTGGGAGGATCTGCTGCTGGTGGGCGCTGGTCTCGTGCTTTTGATCGTAGAAATTTTTGTGATTCCGGGCTTTGGTGTCGCCGGAGCCCTAGGAATTGTCGCCCTCTTGGCTGGTGTCAGCCTGAGCCTGATCGGAGGCGGGGCCACCTGGGAGTTCGTCCTTAACGTAGTGGGGCGCGTGATTTTCTCTCTCCTCTTGGCGTTGGTGGCAAGCCTGGCTCTGCTACACTTTTTGCCGCGCCTGCCCTTTGGGCGACGCTTGATTCTGCAGATGGCGCTGCCAGCGGGTGCAAAAGGCGGCTCGGCGCCCGAGAGCGACAGGGGCTGGCTGTGTTTATCCTGTTGCCACTGCTTAACTTCGCGAGGCAACGGATCAAGAGGCGCCCTAAGCGCCACACCTCCGAGCAGGAGCCCGTGGAGCGGATTCGCCGGCAGGCGCAAGCAATCCCGGCGCCTCTACCAACACCTCGTGCGTCCCGCAACCAAGTCTATGGATCGCAGACGCCGACTATTTCCACGCCGCGTTCCAGGAGCCATATTACTAAGAGATTGCTTTTGGAGACCAGCCGGGATGTGCGGCGCGGGATTATCCTTATGGCAATCCTGGGACCTTGTCGGGCTTTCGACCCTCCGGGCTAGCTCGGGCCCGGTCACCGTCTATTGAGCGTTAAGCAGTACAAGACCATCGACAAAGGCAGAGCTCAGCGTGCTTGCGGCAAGGCCGTCGCCAGAGCCCGGCGGCAGTGTATGCTGCGCAGTCGACTGCGGGCAACACGCATCAGTATGACGGCCATCGCAGTCGTCTAACATTACTCCCCATTTTCGTCCTGCTCTATTTTAACTGTGGTTCGCTGGCCAACTGCCTGATCGTGTTGCTGCCGGTTCCCTTCTCACTGCTGGGCGGGATCTGACTGTTGTACCTCCTGGGCTATAATCTCAGTGTGGCGGTCTGGGTCGGGATCATCGCGCTGGCCG
>CABIKM010000055.1 GCA_902196205.1 Candidatus Methylomirabilis lanthanidiphila
GGGGGAACGGGGGGATTTCGGGACCGGAGTAAGGGACTTTCCAACCAATACCTGGAAGACGCAGGCGACCGCTCCTGCTGAATCCGGAGCGGTCGCCCACTGTCGCCAGACGTATAACTACGGCACGGCGAGGCTGTTGCTGGTCACGTAGGCCGAGCACGTGGACCCATTGCACGCACGCACCCGGTAACGGTACGTCCCGGCCGACGACACGGTATTGAGGATGGTGTTGGTGTTGGCTGCGAAGGGCGAGCCGGTCACGGTGGAGTACGAACAGAAGCCAAAGGTCAGTCGGCACCGCTGCACCTGGTAGCTCGTCTCATTGGTGGCGACGTCCGTCCAGCTTACCCTGACCTGGCGAGTCGCATTCAACACGGCCGTCACGCCCGTCGGCGCGCAAACGGCGCCGGAGCAGACGGGGTTCACGGTGATCGTGAAGGTTTGCGTCGCGCTGGTGTTCACGTTGGGCGCGACGCCGCTACCGCTATCCTGCAGTTGCACGCCAATCGTCGACGTGCCGCTGGTGCCGGACGGCGTATAGGTCAGCGTGCCGGTCGACGAGATCGCCGGCGGCGTCGTAAAGATCGCGGGGCTGCTGTTGCTGACGATATTAAAGGTCAGCGTCTGGCCCGATTCATCCGTGGCCGTGCCGGGTCCGGGCATGATATTGGTCGCCCAGCCGTTCACGGTCTGCGCCCCCGCGTTGACCGAGACTGTCTGGTTGCCGCCCTTCGTAAAGCTCGGGGCGTCATTGACGGCATTGACCGTAATGTCGACCGTGGCCGGAGCGGAGGGCCCCGAGCCGTCGTTGACCGTGAAGGTAAAGCTATCCGGCCCGTTGTAGTTTAACGCCGGCGCGTAGGTAAGGTTCGGCGCCGTCCCGGAAAGGGTACCGTGGGTTGGCCCTGTAGCCACCTGGTAGGTCAGAGTATCTCCGTCAAGGTCGGTGCCCGTCAGCGTAATACCGACGGACGTGTCCTCGTTGGTCGTCTTACTCTGCGGGTCCGCCGTCGGCGCCTGATTCACCATGGCGACCGACAGGGTGGCGCTGTTATTGCTTGTGCTGGACTCGGTCGCTCCCCCCCAGGTGGAGGGGTCAGGCGTCACCGAGGCCGTCAGGATATGGGGCTGCCCCGCAGGCGCCGTCGGCGTCCAGGTGAAGTCCACTGGGGTCGTCGGGCAGGTGCTCAACGGGATGGTGTAGTCTGGATAGGTCGTCGTATCCACGCAACCGGTCAGGGCTACGGGCTGTGACGTGACCTGGCTTACGGTTCCACCGGTGGTGTCTATGAGCGTCACCGTGAACGTTTCAGAGGCGTAGCCATTGTTCCTTACGGTGACCGTCACGGTCTGGGGAGTTCCAACCGTTGCAGGCAGCACCGACGGCGGGGTGATTGGCCGAACCTCCACGTCATGGAACACCGCTCTGACACGTATCTGTACCCTGGCCTGGCTGGTATAGCCGTGATCGTCGGTCGCCGTCAGGAAGATGTCGCTGCTGCCGCCGCCGCCGAAGCCGCCGCCGAAGCCGCCACTAACGGGGGCCGTCATATCGTAGGAAGTGATGAAGTCTGCCGGGTCGCCATCTTCGAAGGGGAACGTCTGACCGGTGACGGTGACCTCTTCCTCTGCCGTCCAGGTACACGACGGTGGTAAGCTTGCCAAGAGGCTTTCCGGGTCGCTGCACTTGCCTTGGACGGGGATCGTCTCGAACCCGTCTCCGCCAACGTCAATCAGGGTCACTCGCGGAGTAGTAGACCCGGAGGGTATGGTGAACGGCGGAGCCCCGGAGGCGGACTGGATGGCGGCCGTCGGCGGCAGGTTGTGGCTCGCCCTGACCGCAACATCGGCGCAACCCGGCGCCGAAGAGAGGTTGTTGACGCACAGCCGGTAGAAGTAGTCGGTGTAATCGCTGCCGGTGGCGAGAGTCTGGGGGAGATTTGGTATCGCCGCAGGCGGCGTGAGAGAGCCGGACGCCACCGTGCTGTTGATGCCCCCGCCGAGGCCAGCGATCGAATACCACGCATACTCGGTCAGATCTCCGCAGAAGGTGTTGTAGGACGCGCTTCCGACCAGCGTCACGTCGACGTTTTCGTCTCCTTCCGCAGGAGTGGCCTCGTCGTCAAAGGCCACGTATCGGGTGTTGGCCGCATCGTACATCACCTGGCCCGGCGCCGTGGATTTGGTGGCGACGGAGGCCACGGCGACCGGCGTCGAACCGGGTGCGCAGGTCCCGAGGTGGACCTCGGCGCCCCCGGAACTGCTGTCACCATTGTCCTGGTCCTCGGTGGAGGGGTTGGCGGTGCCGACGAGGAGGGCCGGTCCCGGGCCTACTCCGCCAGGCCCCGCGTTGGGCCAGTTCGGAACCGAGGCCAGCGTCCGCACGCCATAGTTGTTGCTGTTGCCCATGCCGTTGTTGTTGACGGTATTGGCGGCAGTGTTCCAGGTGACGCCGTCTTTGCTCTTCAGCAGGTCGAAGCCGCCGGGGTTGCTTTGGCTGCCCCCGCCCCCCGTGTGGAGCGTCCCGATGTACAGGAAATTTCCGGATGCGGACGGGTCGGTGGCGCCGTCGTTATGGACCGCCATACGCCAGATGTAGCCGAACGGCCCGCTGCTGTACCCGCCGGTGACAGGCGCCGTGCCGCCGCTCGGCCCCGTGCCGAACCCGGCCGCCATGTTGCCCAGCGGGAAGCACGCATCCACCGTCCCGACCGACCCGCCAAAATTAAACTGGGTACGGTCGGTATTGACAGTCGTCTGGCAGTTGAAATTAGCGGCGATCGCAGAATCGGCATTCATCGCGTCCATCACGCTCTTTTGTCGCGGCGAGCCCACAATCAGGTCCCACGTCCCGTCTGTATTGATGCGGAACAGCTCGGCTCGGCTGTTCTGAAATACGGCGGCGTCGCTTGTCCCGATGTACAGTGCGTCGCCGCTGCCGCCGTTGTGGACCTGCATGGCCGAGACGCCCGCGCTGTCCGGCAGACCATCCGACGGGATGGGTCGGCCGCCGCCCGCTGTGATGACCCGCTGCCAATTCAGACTGTTGGCAACGCAAAGGGTGCTGGAGCTGGTGGGGATGGGACACTCGGACGCCGGCAGCCTCCAGACCTGGACGCCGGTGGTGCGATTGCTGACCCCGATGTAGAGGTCGCCGTTGAAGACACCCATCTGGAACATGCCAAGGTTGTCGGGATCGCCTAGGGTCGGGTGCGTCTTGACATTGACGATCGTCTGCCAGGTGGATGAGGTGCTGGCCGGATTGCTGTTGCACAGCACCACCGGGTTGACGGGCAGGTCCTCATCCTCATAGGAGCCGGCCGGCGCGGCGCAGACCCGCCCCCGCCAGATGAGGATCGAGCGATAGCCCAGGTCAACGTTGGGTATATTACTGAGATTGTTTAACCCGGTGAGGGTCGTGATAGGAGCAATAGTGGCCAGTCCGTTGATGGAGGCCACATTGAAGGTGGTGCCGTTCGTCGAATGGAGGACGCGCCCGCCGAGGCCGAAGGCCGCGACCCACAGGCGCGGGGTCGCGTCGAGGGGTAAGTCTGTATTCGTGCTCACGGTCATGCCGCGGTAGCCGATATCGCGCGGCATGTCCGCGGCCACGCCGAGGTTAGGAAATCCCTGGCACGCTGAAATAAAAAATGATCCCCCCGAAACGATACACGGCGACTGCAGCACCCGTGTCCATGATCCCGTAGCCCCGCCCGGCCCGGCCGGAGTATACGCCCAGATCTCGGCTTTCTGGTCCGCGCCGGGCTCCGGGAATCCATCGCCGTTGGCATCCGACTGGGGGCACAACGGATCCTCGGAGTCGATCAGGAAACACCCGACATCCCGAACGGTTCCCACGTAATACTTACCGTTGAACCAGGCCGATGACCAGGTGTAGCTGTTCCGCTGGCGATTGATATACGTGTTCCACCCGTCCGGCTGGGGATTGAGGGCCGACGCGATGGCGTCCGTCGCGTTGTTCTGCGTATAGGTCCCGCCATTGTTGATGGTTTCCCAGAACCCTCTCCGGGCGATCTCTGCGAAGTCCTCTTTGCCGTTGAGCCCGAAGTGCTTCGCGTCAACCTTCCCGACGAGGGCTAAGACGCCGAGAAAGGCCATACCAACGAGCAGCCATGGTCGGATTTTTAAAACCATTATCCTTCCCTCCCTCGCGAGGACCTGGTCCTCAGCCAACAACCGGTCTCAGCGCGCCGGTTCGCTTGCGCATGAGCGCCCGCTCAGGTGACGCTCCGAATCAGCATCGTGAAGGGTGAATGAACCACCACACCCGTTCGATGCCCCGCTCAACTCTTTCAAAAACTTCCGCACATGCCGTACCAGCACCTTCGGTTTCGACAACGCGAAGAAATGCGCGGCCTTCTTTACAGTAGCCACCCGGCAATTCGGCATTGCCGCCTGCAGGCGCGGGGCGGTCTGAAGCCAGCGGGATGTCTCCCCGAAAATCACCAGGGTGGGCTGGCGGACCTCCGCGATTCGCTCCACTGTCAGGCCCGCGACCTCCTGCGCCTCGGTCAGGGCGGTGGTCGTGTCCAGCAGTCGCTGCAGCCGCCGGTTGGACCGCTCGGCGAGCTTGCGCAATCCAAAGGGAAACAAACGGGGGGCGGACAGCGACTGTCTGGCGATATACACCAGGTCGGAGAATTTATCGTCCGGGATCGACAACCCCCGCTTTTTGAGCAGCGCCTGCGAATCGCGCAAATACGGCCATTGCGTCAGGTCGATGAACGGCTGCAGGGCCGCCAGGCCTGGGTCCGCCAGCACCAGACTCGCCACCCGGTCGGGATAGAGCGCGGCGGTGTGCAGGGCGATGGACGCGCCGAAGCTGTGACCGACGATATGGGCCTTTTTGATCCCAAGATTTTCCATGAGTGCGTCGAGATCGGCCGCCATGTGCGCCGAGGTATAGCCGCTCGGCGTGGCCTCGCTATAGCCGTGTCCACGCAGATCGTAGGCGGTGACCCGGAACTCCTTGGCCAGCAACGGCATGACCCCGATGTACCAGGCAGACAGGTCGCCCGTCACGCCGTGGATCAGGACCAGGTCCTGGCCCTGCCCCGCTTGCTGATAATGGATCTCGATCCCGTTCGCGACGACTTTCGGCACAATCTCCCCCTTTTAGTCCACGTACCCCAACGCCTTGAGTCTGGCCATCACCTCTTGCTCCCCCTCGCCCTCCACCGCCACGGATGGAAACGTCTCGGGGGGAATGGTCGGCCCGCCCATCATGATCGGATGCGTCGTCACGAACGCCGGCTTAAACAGACCCGGCGGCACTCGCCCCTCCAGATCCTCAGGAACCGGAATCCCCAGAGCATAGAGAAGGATCGGAGTCGCGTCAAGCACCGAAATCTGCGGGAGGCTCGCGCCGTTCGCGACCGCCGGTCCGCGGGCCAGGAAGATCCCCTCTGGCCGGTGGCTTCCGATGGTTTCGGCTCTGCGGTGAAGCGCCGTATCCGATGGCACCGTGGACGGCGCCCCGCCGTTCCGCAGCGCAAACGTCAAGTCGGGGGCGATGTCCGCCAGTGGGCCCGAAAACGCCTCCTCGCGCGTCCAGACCCTGGTCACCACCGGCTGTCCGGTTGCAGGGTCTGTGAATGCCCGCAGCGCGTCCGCCAGCCTTTGTCGAAACGGCAGGTAGTCGGCGGGCGGCACGCCCTCCTCTCCCCTGGTGCCGGCCACGCAGATGTGGATGCCGTAGCTGCTGGGCGTCCTGGCGTAGGCGGTCGTCCCGCTCCAGTCGATCAGCCGGTCCATCGACCCGATCATCCCGAGATTCAGCCCCAGCGCGCCGGCCGCCTGCTCGTTGGGCGCCCCGTTGCCCGCCCATTTCAGGTAGCCGTTCTGATGGAGCCAACTGTTGACGTAAAAGATGTTGTCCGAGGGTCCGAAGCCGTGATCGGAGACGAAAAAAACGTTCGCGTCCTCGCCGGCCAACGTGACGGCCTCGGCGATGATCCCGTCGAGCTGCCGGAAGTAGTCGAGGCAGAGTCGGCGAAGGCCCTCGTCACGCGGCGACAGCCGCTCAGCCCGGCAGGCGGGGTCGAGCAGCCGCCAGAAGAGGTGCTGGAGTTTGTCGACCCCGTCGAACACGATCGCCGTCAGATGACTCGGCTCCGTCCGCATCAGCCAGGTCAGGATCTCGAACCACTGCCGCTCCCGCCGGATGTGAAACCTCGCCCACTCCTCCTGCTCCTCCTGGGCGCACCCTTCCACCGCCTTCTGCTCCAGGTCGATGTTCATCGCCAGCTCCTTGGCGAGGAATCCGGGGAGGCCCTTCAGGCGGTCGTACAGGCCGGCGGGGTAGCAGTAGTGTCGGAGGTACCGCCACAGCACCCAGCCCGGCACCACGTGTCCCGCGATCGGCCGCGGCGGGGCCATGAGCGGGAAGTTCAGCGTCGTGGAGGTCAGCCTATGACGGCTGGCCATCGACCAGACGGTCTCACACTGGACGTGCGAAGAGTTCGCAAACCGGACATAGCGGGTATCGGGCGACTCGTAGGTGAAGAAATCGACGATACCGTGGTTCCCCGGGCTGCGCCCGGTCATAATGGAGGTCCACGCGGGCGGGGTGAGCGGCGGAACCACTGAGCGGAGTTCGGCCCGCGTCCCCGACTCGACGAATCGCTTGAGGAACGGCATGACCCCCTCCTCCATCAGCGGATCGAGGATCGAAAAGGTCGCCCCGTCAAGGCCGATCAGCAGGCAGCGGCCGCTCATCACGCCCCCTCCACGCGCGCGTGAGGCGCATCATCATTCAGGTGGGGTCGAAGAAAATCGATCAGCTCGCCGACATGCAGGTCCTTTGCATTGCGCTCGCCCAGACTCGCCAGGAACTCGGCGTACGGAAACCGCCGCCGGTAATGCGCCTCGATCGCCTCGCCGAGGACGACGGCGTCGATCGACTCAAATCCCAGGTCGGCAAAGAACCGTGTCTCCCGGGTGATCGTTTCCGAGTACTCCCAGTCTGTCAGGCCCTTAATGACGCCGATCAGGTCGGCGAGAATCACGTCGTCGCTTACATGCACAGCGTTAACCCCTTTCGCAGATAGTGCTCGCGACCGCCCAGTCGTCTTCGCGGGCGGTGTAGACGGCCAGCGGCGCCACGGCCAGCTCGGGATGCGCCCGCGCGAGCCCCTCGCCGAGCATGACCTCCACCCTGCCTGTTGCGCGATCCAGGCTGCAGACCCGCAATGAACGCGGGCCTTCCGCCAATCCTTTGCCCAGCGCCTTGGCCGCAGCCTCCTTGGCGCACCACAGCCGTGCGACCCATTCGTCCCGCGCCGGACCCGGGAACGCATCCAGGAGGACCCGCTCGTCCCGGCTGAAGGCGATCTCCTGGAACGCCTCGTCCCGGGGGCGGATCCGCTCGATGTCGATCCCCGGCCGCCCGCCTTCGGCGCACCATCCGGCGAGCGCGACCGCGCGCCCGTCGCTGTGAGCAATGGAGATCGACGGCATGATCGCCGACTCGTCGGAGCCCGCCAGCCGCGCGAACGGACGTCCGTCCGCATCCTGGCAAATTTCGATGTCCGCCGGAAAGACGGCCCTCCCGTCGCGTTCTTTCATAAGCTGCCGCACGGCATCCTTGGCGGCGGCCCGGCCGAAGAGCCATTCCGATCGCCGAATATCACGGCCTTTCAGATTCTGCCACTGTTGCCGCTCGGTGCGCGAAAGCAGGGTGTGTACCAGCGTGCGCATGGTCATGGCCCGGGTATGTTCCGGCGTGGGGTCCACCCGCCGGCAGACACACTGTCCGTCCTGCGGGAGCCCCTTGACCGGCGTCGCCCAGGGTAGACTGAGCAGATATCGTTTCGGGAGGCGACAGAAATCGTACAGCTCCTGCGACCAGAAAAATCGCCAGTCCTCCCAGCCCACCATCCGAACGATGATCTGTCCGTCCGGGTTGAAGAGGCTTATGGTGGCGCGGAGTTGAAACGGGGTCACTTGCTGGATCTCCGTCTCGCACCTCACCCGCTCCGACACGGCAGGCGGCGGGCCATACAGCTCGAGCGCCGCCAGCCGGAGGGGAAACAAGACATACCCGCCGTCTAAATGTTCCACCGCCCAAGGGCCAATAGGTTGCGCGGCGGCGTCCAGCAGTACCGGATCCAGCAGCAGGGTCGGGATACCGCCGGATCGGAACAGATTCGTCCGCGGCAGAACCTGCAGATGCGCCAGGATGCCGTTCTCCCCCACACTGTCGAGCGACGCGACCCCCTGAAAACACGGCCCGTGAAACATCCGCTTTTCCTCGTACAACTGCGTCGCCGTGAGGGGGCACGGCCGCTCCGATCTGAGCGAGAGATGCGTAAGGACGGGCGGCTGCGGATAGGCGTCGGCAAAGGTGACGATCCCTTCGACCGTTGGCGTGCCTGTCGGCGCCTTGGCCTCCGGATCGCTGCCCAGATTCCAGATGCGGACCTCGACCTCTTCTCCGGTTGCGCGCGTCCGGGCTGCAATTTCAAGCGTGATGGGCGTGTCCACCTCGACCCACTGGCGGATTTCGATCTGCCGCAGTCCTGCCGGCATCTTGCCCGGCATCAGCAACGACGCCGCCTCCGCCATCATCTCCATGAACATCGTAAACGGCATCACCGGCAGCGCCTCCAGCGTCATATCGACGTCGGACGCTTTGGACCCCTGGCACCCGAAGCAGTGATCCAGGAGAAACAGGTCCTCTTCCACATCGAGGCGTCTTCGGATCACCGCCTCCCTGCCCGGCGTCAGCGTGATGATCGTGCCGATAAAAGGCAGCGACGGCGTCGAGGGCTGATCCGCGATCTCGGGCGCGGGACCTTCTTCCGGGCCGTCCAGAAATACCTCCATGATCTGCTGCTCCACCGTGAGGAAGCGCTCCATGGTCCGCAGGTGATCCTGCATGACCGGCGAGGCCGTATCGGCGGCCGGCCAGGCCGGACCGACCTCGTATGGGACGGCGGCGATGCGCTCCGCCTGATCGAGCGGCGTCCCGACGGCGGCGAGGCTTTCCGCCTCTACCGGAGCATCCGGGAGACGCGCGCCTGCCTGTCCGGCGGGCGTCGATGTCCCGTTCGTCGCGGCGGCGGCGGATCGAGACCTCAGGGCCCCGGCGCGCTCTGGTGGAATCCGCATCGCAGGAAGATCCAGCGGCAGGACGACCGAGGAGGGCGGCCTCGCCGCCCGACCGGACGCCGGCGCCGGCCCATCCATTGCAATGCGCCGCGGCGACCGGCGCGCATACAGGTAGTCCAATCGCATCGGCACACCCTGAGCGGCCAGCACCCCGATCGCGTGGTTGAGCTGCGTGATGCTTGAACGCTGCGGCACGTCACAGCCGATCGCGAGGTGAGGCCGGCCCCGGAGGATATCGTCCACGAAGGCCGCGACGTTCCCCCTGGGTCCCACCTCCACAAAGATTCGCGCCCCGGCGCCATATAACGCCTTGATCGACCCGGTCAGCTCCACCGGACGGGACCACAGCTCGGCCATCTGCGCCTTGATCTGCTCCGGCTCCCGGGAATAGGGCGCCATCGTCTGACAGGAATAGACCTCGATCTGAGGCGGAGAGAGCGACAGATTGTCGAGGAACTCCCGCAGCGGCTGCTCGGCGGCTGCAAACAGCGATGTATGATACGCCCGATTGAACGGCAACCGCTGGCAGACCACCCCCATCGTTCGCAACCGCTCCATCGCCGCTTCGACGGTCTCTTCCCGTCCGGCGATGACGACCTGGTGCGGGCAGTTGTCCATGGCGATATGAAGCGGCTCACCGATCTGCCGGAGGAGGCCCGCCACCACCGCCCGATCGGTTCCCACCGCAGCCAGAGCCGCCGTCGGGACCTTGCCCTCCGCTTCCAGCCGGTCGGAGGTGTCGCACAGGGCGACGACACACTCGCGCATGACCGCGTCGCCGCCAAGGACTCCGGCGGCGACCAGGGCCGAATACTCCCCGCTGCTGTGGCCGAGCAGGTAGTCCGGCTGTATCTCGAGGCGCCGCAGCAGCGTGAACAGGGCCCAGTTGGCCCCCTGGATCGCCTGCAGGGCGCCCCCGATCTCCCAGAGCCGTCGCTCCGCCTCCCCGCGCTCCGTCTCCGAGGAGCCCGGAATTGGAAAGATGTACTGGCTTGGCAGCAGCGCCCCGTCCTTCTTCTGAAAGATCTGATCGCAGGCATCAAACGTCGCCCTGACCTCCGGAAAGTGGAGACAGAGGTCTTTGAGCATATTCGGATATTGGCCCCCCTCTCCGGGGAACAGGAACACCAGCTTGCCGCCGGCCAGCAACGACTCTTCAAAGAAGTATACCCCCCGGACGTCTTTGATCTGCCGGCACGCGGGATCTGTGAGCCGCTCCCGCGCCTGGGCGAGCTTCTGACGGAGATCCTCCAGCGAGGATGCCACGACCGCGAGGCGAAGCGACCCCGTGCGAAGCTCCGCATTCAGGGTGTACGCGAGGTCCTTCAGGGTGATCGCGGGATCCCGGATCAGCCATTGCTCCACCCGCCGCGCCTGGTCGATCAGCTCCTGCCTGGAGGCGCCCTGCACCAGACACACCTCCGTCTCCCAGTGAAGGGACCGGCTGGATGTGTCGCCGTCCCCGCTGCCCGGATGTTCCTCCAGGATGACATGGGCATTGACCCCTCCGAACCCGAAGGCGCTGACACCGGCCCGCCGCGGCGCATCCGGCGCCCCGTGAATCCAGGGTCGCGTCTCTGTATTAATGTATAACGGCGTTTTCTCCAACTCGAATGCGGGGTTCGGCGTCCGGCAGTGCAGCGTGGGAGGCAGGATCTTATGGTGCAGGGCAAGCGCGGTCTTGATCAAGCCGGCCATCCCTGCCGCGGGCATTGCGTGACCGATCATCGATTTCACGGTGCCGACGGCGCAGGTAGGGAGGAGCCCCTTCCGCGGCCCGAATACCCGCGCAAGCGCTTGCATCTCAGCCGAGTCGCCGACCGGCGTTGCTGTGCCGTGCGCTTCGATCAGCTCCACGCTGTCCGGAGAGATGCCGGCCGCCTCATAGGCGCGGCGCATCGCCAGCTCTTCTCCCTCTACCCGGGGCGCGAACGGGCCCAGGCCGCGACCGTCGCTGGAGGTGCCGACGCCCTTGATCACCGCGTAGATGCGGTCGCCGTCCCGTTCGGCCTCTTCGCACCGCTTGAGGACCATCACGCCCACGCCCTCGCCGGGAAGGGTGCCGTCGGCGTTCTCGTCGAAGGGGCGGATCTCGGATTGCCGCGACAGCGCATTGAGATGGCAAAAGACGGACAGGAACGGCACATGCGTCGCGAGATGGACGGCTCCGACGAGCGCCAGGTCGCAGCGGTACGCGCCCAGGTCCCGAACAGCCAGATCCGTGGCGATCAGCGACGACGCGCAGGCCGCATCGACCGTGAAGTTGGCCCCCATCAGGTCCAGACGATTGGCGATCCGGCCGGTGGTCAGGTTGGGGATCATGGAGGCGGCGGTATCCACGCTGAAGGACGGCAGGCTCGCCCTCAACTCCCGCTTGATGGTTTCCAGCTCTTCGGCCGTGTACTCAGGGTGGAGGGTCTTGAGGATCTGAAGCGTCTGCTCGATCCCGATGGTGTGCATGAGCCGGTTGGCGTGGCCCCGGCTGACGTAACTCCCGTAGCCGAAAATCAACTCGGCGCGGTCTCTGTTGAAAGGCCGGTCGGCGTACCCGGCATCGGCGAGGGCTTCGTGGGCGACCCGCAAGCTCAGCAGTTGCGCCGGTTCCCCGCCGTCCAACGCGATCGGCATGATCCCGTATTCGAGGGGATCGAACCGGGCGAGATCCCCGAGGTATCCGCCGCGCTTACAATACAGCCGGTCGCCCGCAGAGGACACCGGATCAAAAAACTGTTCCGGGTCCCAGCGGCCGGGCGGTACGTCGGTGACGGCATCAACCCCGGCCACGATATTCCGCCAGTATGTGTCGAGATCGGGCGCGCCTGGGAAAATGCAGGCCATTCCGATAATGGCGATATCGCCGGCGCGGCCGACACAAGGAGCGATCATGTCACCACCTGAGTGATCCACAAGAAGAGTTCGGCCGGTACGCGGCTCAGCACCCGGCTTTCAGTAGAGTATCTGCTGCAGACGACGCGGGCGCGCGATCCGCTGGAGTGGCGGCTCCCGTCTGCTTGGACAACAGCGCGTCCGGGGAGCGTTCCCAGCCCCCGGAGGCGAGCAGGACTTCGACCTCGCCTTTGCGTCCCAACCGCAGCTCCTGGTCCAGCCGGGGGCAGCCGTCGGATGGGGCAATGAGTTCGATCCCCCTGTCGGCAAACTGCCGTTGCAACTCCGCCGACACCATCCCCAGCTTGGCCCACGGTCCCCAATTGACCGAGACCACCCGCCCGGGCCAGCGGCCGTCCAGGTAGACAGCCAGCTTATTCACGACCTCGTTGGCCGCTGCGTAGTCGCCCTGGCCGCGGTTGCCGAACCTCCCGGCCACCGAGGTAAAGAACACGGCGAACTTCAATGAGTCGGACCGGAGTTTGCGGCTCAGGATGAAGGCCCCGTCCACTTTCGTGTCGAATACGCGGTCAAACGATTCCGGAGATTTGTCCTTGACCAGCTTGTCCTCGATGACGCCCGCTCCATGAATCACGCCGTCGATCCTGCCGTGGGTGAGATAGATTCGATCGATGAGGTCGGCGAAGGCCGCTTCATCGCGCACATCGACCGGGAAGTAGTGTACGGTGGCGCCGGCGCGCTCCATGGCGGTGATGTTGCTGCAAATCTCCCGGTCCTGGAGCAGGCGGACATACGCCGACTCGACCTGGGACAGCGGCGGTCTGCGGCCGTCGACGCTCAGCCTGGCCATCAGCGCCGCCTTCAACTCCTGGGGAGCGCTCAGCCCCGCTGTCTCCGGCGATTCCGCCGCCGGCAAGGATGACCGGCCCGTGAGGAGGAGTGTCGGCCGGTACCGGTCCGCCAGGAAGCGCGCGACCTCGGCGGTGATGCCGCGCGCGCCGCCCGTCACCAGGATGATCGACGAGGGCTCGATGGCGAGCGCATTCGGTCTGTCGGGCGGCAGCGGGGCCGCGACCGGTCGGATCGTCAGCCTCCGCGTCCCCTGATACCCCACCTCCACATGATGGTCAGCCGCAAACAGCTCCTGAAGCAGGCACGTCGCCATGACCGCGCTCGGCTCTCCAGGGTTCAGATCGACCGCCTTGACCCCGACGTCCGGCCATTCATGGGCCAGCGTCTTCATCAGCCCGGCCACGCCGCCTTGGCCGGGGAAGAACAGCGATCGCTCCGCCTGGTCGACCACAAAAGCGCCCCCCATCCGCGTAGCCGCCAGCACGCGCGCCGAGCCCCGTTGTGCGGCGTGTTTCAGATCCTCATGCAGAGCCGCGGCAAGATAGAAGAGACTTTTGACACCCACCAGGAGGTCTTTTCGCCATGCGGCAAGGTCCATCTCGGGAAAACCGTGTCCGGCCTTGAGCGACAGGAGATGGACGAAGCCTCCTATGGGTCCCTGACGATCGCGGATCAGACCAAGGACGGCGGCCACCCCCTGGGCCGAGGTGAGATCGCCCAGGTAGCGGCCCGGCGCTGTCTCTGCGGCCTCCGAACCCAGCCGAACCAGCGCCACCGTATTCCCGCTGTCCGATAACCGCGCAGCCAGGGTGTCGGCAATCCCATCCTCATCGTCAGTGAGGATCATCGTTCCCGCGACGTGACGTTCCCCGACCCGGTCGCACGGGGCGATCTCGACCGGCGCCAGGGTATACCGGCCGAGGCTGCTCTCGCCATTCCGTCCCCCGGCTCGTCCAGCCGCGGTGTCAGGAGCCGGCACAGCGTGCGCGACGGCCGTGGACGCGGCGGGATCAGCCGCGGCCTCAGTCGAGGGGGCAAATGCCGAAGACTTGGCCAGCCACTCGATAATGCCTCGCAGGGTCCTGATGGTGGTCAGCTTTTCCATCTCCTTCTCGCTGACCGGCTTGTCCGGCGAGGCGTACAGGTGCTGAAAATTACCGAGGATTTCGATGCGCTTGATCGAGTCGATGCCCAGATCGGCCTCCAGGTTCAGGTCCAGATCGAGCGTCTCCGGCGGGTAGCCGGTGCGCTCGCTCACGACCCGCAGGAGGCGGGCCGTCAACTCTTCGACCGTGGGCGGCAGATGCGCCTCCGTCTTCACCGCGTCCCGCGACTCGGAGACCGCGCCCTGGACGGAATGAGACGTGTCCTCCACGGCGGTGGATGAGGCGTCCATGACAGGCCGCTCGGCGGCAACCGGCGACACCGTTTCCGCCGGTGTCGGACGCATGACCGTCGCGCGCGCGGACTGCAATGCGGGCAACCGTGTCTCATCCGACGCCTGATCGGCCCGAGCACCGTTGGTGCGACCTCGCAGGTACGCCAGCATGACGCTTTGCTGTGTGTCGAGGAAACGTTGCATCAACTGCTGGAACTGGCTCATCACTTCATCCACGTGACTTCCCCCATTCGTCGCCGGAACAGGCGTCGCGGCGATCTCTCGACGTTGAGCCGGCAACTGCGGCCTCGCGGCCGTCGGTGTTGTGGTCGCCGGCGAAGCCGGCGGCGCGCTGTTCAAGGCAGGCCCTGCTGCGGGCGCGTGAATGGGCACCGCCGCTGTGGGCGGCGTCGATGCAATCGGCGCCTGCTCACGGGCAACGGCCGACGGAACCGCTGCCGCGACGGTCGTTTCACGAGACGGTCCCGAGCCCGCCGTTGCGGGCCTGGCGCGTCCGCCGTTCACCAGCCAGACCCCGGCGCCGGTGCGCCCTTGCGCCTCCTGCGGACGATTGTTGCGATCCGGCAGGCTCACGGATACCCCCGCGAAGAGTCTGTCGAGGCGGACTGCGACCCCCTCGGCGGCAAGCCGACCCAGCGCGTGCAGCAGATGCACGAGACCCTGCCGCCCGGGCTGATCCGTCGCGACAGTCAGGTGCGGACGGCCCCCAAGAATCTGGTCGGTCAGACCGCTGAGGACGTGACGCGGACCCACCTCGACAAATACGCGGACTCCTGCGGCATACAGCGCCTCGATCTCGTCAACGAAATGCACCGGCTTGACGAGATGCTCCACCAACTGCGCAGCGATGGCCGCAGGATCCTTCGAATGAGGAGCCGCTGTGGTATTGGAAAATACCTCAATCCGCGGGCTGTTCAACTCCATGGAGGAGAGGAACGCGGCCAGCTTCTTCTGCGCCGGGGCCACGACGGGGGAATGGAACGCACAGGCAACCGGGAGCGGTCGAACTCGTATCGCCTGACCTTTGAGCCGCTCGATCGCTTCCGTCAGCGCCGGCCGCGTCCCGGAGATAACGGTCTGTTTGGGCGCGTTGTGATTGGCCAATACGACGCCCTCGATCCCGTCGAGCACTCGCCGGACCGCCTCCAGGCCGGCCTCGACAGCGGCTATCCCGCCCGGATCCTCTCCGCCTGCCTCCACGATGAATCGTCCCCTGGCTTCCGACAGCGCCAGCATTTCATCTTCCCGGAAGACGCCGGCCGCGCACAGGGCGACGTACTCTCCATAGCTGTGGCCGGCGACGAAGTCGGGCCGGATCCCCAGACCATCCAACAGCCGGAATACCGCGAGATCCGCCGCGCCGATGGCGGGCTGAGCGACGTTCGTATTCGTCAGGGCCTCCCGCCGAGCCTGCTCCTCATCTTGACCGAATCCGGGCGGCGGAAAGATGTAGGCGCTCAACGGTTTCGGTAAGGTCCCCTTGAGGACCTGATCCGCCTGCTCAAACTGCTCCCGAACCTCCACGAAGTTGACGGCCAGATCCCGCAGCATGTCCACAGACTGCGAACCCTGACCCGGGAACAGGAAGGCGACCTTCCCCTCGTACGCCATCGGCCGCTCGGAGAAGTAGATCCCCCGCGGGTCCGTCACCTTACCGTCCGCCGAGCTCGCCATCGATTCGCGGGCCAGCGCGAGTTTGGTTGCAAGGTCCTCCAGCGAGGCGGCAACCACCGCAAGCGTCAGCATCGGTCGGCTGCCGGCCGCCGCCGCGGCGCCGTCTGTACGGGCCAGCGTGAAGGCGAGGTCGGCCAGCGAGGGTCGAGCCCCTTCAGCGAGCGTTCGTTGCAGTGACTCGATCGCCTCGATGAGCCCTTGGCGGGTGTCGGCTTTCCAGATGCAGAGCTCGGCCGGGCGCTGCTGCAACGCACCGTCGGAGGAGCTCGTCAGGTAATCGTCGGTATATTCCTCGAGGACAGCGTGGAAGTTCGTCCCCCCGAAGCCGAAGGCGCTTACCCCGGCGCGGCGCGGAACGCCTTCGCGGCGGACCCAGGGACGGGACTCTGTATTAATGTAGAGCGGGCCATCCAACAGGTTGACCTGTGGCGTCGGATGGTCGACACCCAGTGTAGGCGGCAGGATCTTGTGGTGCAGGGCCAAGGCCGTCTTGATGAGGCCGGCCACCCCGGCCGTATTCTTGGTGTGGCCGATCATCGACTTCACCGAGCCGATGGCGCAGCTTTGCGGCGCGCAGGCTGCCTCCTCGAAGACCTGACTGAGGGATTGCAGCTCCGTCCGGTCGCCTACAACGGTCCCGGTGCCATGGGCCTCAATGAGGCCGACGGTGGCCGGCGACACGCCCGCCTTCGCATACGCCCGGCGCAGCGCGCGCACCTGCCCCTCCGGACGGGGGGCCGTCAACCCTTTGTCCCGGCCGTCGCTGGACCCGCCGACACCTTTGATCACCGCATAGATATGGTCTCCGTCCCGCTCCGCATCCGCCAGCCGCTTCAGCACCAGGATTCCGATTCCCTCACTGATGACGATGCCGTCCGCCTTCTCATCAAAGGTGCGGCATTGGCCGTTGCGGGACAGCGCGTAGGTTTTGCTGAAGCACAGGTAGGAGAAAGGACTCTGGATGGTGTCGGCGCCTCCGACAATCACCATGTCGCTGGTGTGCCCCTCGAGTTCCTTCACCGCCAGCGACACCGCGGCCAGCGACGAGGCGCACGCGGCGTCCACCACAAAGTTCGTTCCCCCCAGATTGAAGCGGTTTGCAATGCGACCGGCGGCGACGTTCATCAAGATGCCGGCGAACGAGTCCTCAGTCCACTGAGGCAACCTGTCATCAAGGCGGTTGAGCATGTCGGATGCTGCGTCCCCAAGAAAATGCGGCAACATCGAGCGAAATCCGTACGACCCTCCCAAGTCGCCTGCCCCGCTGGCGCCTAAGATCACGGACACCTGCTCCCGGTTGAAAGGCCGATCGAGGTAGTTGGCGTCCTTCAGCGCGGCGCGGACCGCCTCCAGCGTCAGGAGGTGGAGCGGCTCAATGGACGGTAAGCTGCTTGGCGGCATGCCGTAGGACATTGCGTCGAAGGGCACCGCATCGATAAAGCCGCCCCACTTCGAGTACACCTTATCCTTCGCCTTGGGGTCCGGATCGTAGTACCGCCTCCAATCCCACCGGTCGGCCGGGATCTCTGTAATGGCGTTGACCTTGTCGAGGATGTTGCGCCAGTAGGTCTGCACATCCGGGGCCTTGGGGAGGATACAGGACATCCCGATAATTGCGATATCCGAGGCGCGAGAGACGGCGGGTGAGCGTGTCAACCGGTCCTCCTTGGGATGGGCCTGCAGTCTCTGCGATCCCCCCACAGCCACATCATCATGGAGCTTCTCAATCGTCGTGACTGCGCTCCGCAGACCCGCCACCTGGCCGATCATGTACATCCCTTCAGATCGCTGGTCCGCTTCGCTCAACGATAGGAATCGGTCCGGGGTATCCTCTCTCGCCTGGTTGCGACGCGTAATCCCCTTGGACGCAATCCGCAGCCGCCCCAGATTCAGCTCCTCCAATGCGCGCCATATCTCCTCCGGCGATTTCCCCTCCCGAGCCAGGCGCCGTCTTTCCTCCTGGAAGGTCTGCACGTACGGCGTCTCTACGCAGCGGGTCGCGTGCCCGGGACCCGTTTCCAGGAGGACCGTTCGGTCGCAGCGGACGGCCTCATGCTGGAAGCCTCGCACGATCGCCCCGGAGGAGACCGCCTCTTCAGTGAAGAGGTACGCGGTGCCCATCAGCACGCCGATCCGTACGCCCAGCTCTGCCAGCGGCGCCGCCATCGCGGCGACCATGGAGGCAGAGAGGGCATCATGAATACCCCCCGCAAAGAGGACATGGTACGCGTGAGCCTGTTCACCCCTCGCGGATACAGCCTCCAGGAGCACCTCGATCATGCTTTCCCACAGCCCAAAGCTTGTTCGTGGGCCGACGTGTCCCCCGCACTCCCGTCCTTCAAAAATAAATCGCCTGGCTCCATCGGCGAGGAAGAGCTTCAGCAGGCCGGGAGAAGGCACATGCAGGTACGTGGGAATGCCCTCTCGTTCGAGGCTGCGCGCCTGATCCGGCCGACCGCCTGCGATCAAGGCGAAGGGCGGGCGGCACGCGTGGATCGCCTCGAGCTGCTCATCGCGCAGCTCTACGGGTACGAAGCCCAGAATCCCCACGCCCCAGGAACGGTCCCCAAGGCAACGCTTCGTCTCTTCCAACAACGCCTTCACATCAGGACCGCGCATGAGGGCCAGCGCCAGAAATGGAAGCCCTCCGCCCTCGGCCACAGCGGACGCGAAGGCCGCCGTATCGCTGACCCTGGTCATCGGTCCCTGGACAATCGGATATCTGGTTCCGTGCGACACCGCCAGGGGAGCGTTCTCATTCAAGGGGCGCAGCAGCGATGCGGCCTCCCAATGCGAGTGGACCGCCTGCCGTATCCCTTGTATCACGCCGGCCACGTTGCCGAACCGCCCCGCGAGCGGCGCGGCAAAGGCAGCGTCCTGCCCAACAAGCCACAGGTGGCGCTCTTGTCCGCCCCAACCAATGCGCTGAAGGACAGCCTCGCGCCATGCTCCCAAGACCTCCGACCGCGGTCGGCTGTCCTCTGCGAGTTTCCGCTCCTCCTCCCGTAGCTTCGCTATGACGGGCATGCCCGGGCGGGTATAGATCCTGTAGCTTTCTCCCAGCTCCTGTCCAAGACAGAGGACCTCGCTGCCGTCCATGATGGCGATTTTTGACCGAACCGATTCCGGAAGCGGAGACTCGCGGGTCAGGTATAGTTGACTGTCGAGCACAATGCCCGCGGCCCCGGCCGCGTAGCAGGCGGCTGCCGTATGGAGCCCGATACCTCCCTGAGCCCACGTGGGAAGCGAGCAATGGCTGACAAATTGCTGAAGCAGGATAAATGTGGTCTCTTCACCAACCCTTCCCCCGGCTTCGTGCCCCTTTGCGATGAGGCCATGGACACCTATCTGCTCCCCTACACGAGCCTCTTCAAGAGACACGCACTCAAGGAGAATGGAACGTCCCTCCCTGCGTAGTGTCCGGGTTTGCGCGAAGAGCTGATCGGGGTCGCTGTAGGTGAGGATTACAGTACTGATCGATTCAGGAAGGGTCAGCGTGATCTTCGCGGAAAAGTCAGTCGCCCGCCCGCCCAACTTCACGCCAATGCGCTCTCTGCCGTAGGCGGCGAGCCTGTTGACGGCGTCCTGGGCTGCCGTGTCATCCGTGGCGTATTCCAGGTCCAGAATCCCTGTTGCCCCGGTCCGACTGGCAGCAATGGCGATGGAGGGGTCTATCAGCCCCGGGGGAGTGAGCGCGATCACCTGAAATGTACGGGCCGCCATCCTTTTACACTCCTCCTTTTACTGTCCGCCGTCGGCTTCGCTCAAAGATACCCCGCACTCAAAGTGCGAGGACGAGGCTCTGGTTGCCTTTTATTGTGATACAGGCTTTCCCGTACGGTCACCACGGCGTTTTTCAATTCACCGCTCCATATACGCATAGTACGCCAGCGCCTTCAGAGCTCAATGGATCAGGAACAACTATGGTATATAATAGGTGGGGTGTAAAATTAACATACGATCTTATGAGGCGCAATAAATTTTTTTCCGTAATTACACTCTAACGCTTTTTGATACACGTATCCCATTTGGAAGACATGGCCCGCGTCGTTAACCGGTTGACGCCCGGTGAATGACACGCGAAGATTCATCGATCGACGGCAACCGTGTACGTCGCCGGCTCCTTTCATATCTCTAGGTAATCCTACTGCCGCATGCCGCTTTACTCATTAGGGAGAGCACTCAATAGATTACACTCTTGCACAATATCTCAAGCACCCTCCCCCTTTGGAAAATGGGGATTGAGAGGGATTTCCTGATCATTCAAATCCCCCCTCGTTCCCCTTTGCGAAAGGAGGGTGCGAGCTATTGTATGCGCTGAGTAATAAGTCGATCGGGTGCAGCGTGTCAATACGCATTTTGACTTATACGACCGGCCGGGTCGTACAGGCAGACGACGCCGCGTCATCACGAGATCATACCGGTGATTGCGGAGGGACCGGCAGAGGGCGGGAACAGGGCTGCGGGGGACTGCGCACGACTCAACGGTGGTCCGGGAGCCGTGTAACATTTACACGACGGCTAATAACGCTGGGTCAGACCCTCGCGCTCGATACGGTGAGGCCGGTAGGATATGTTGGTTTCGCCACAGGACCTTGGGGCGGGGAAGAGCTTGCCGGGATTGCACCGTGATGAGCGGTCGAAGGCTGCCCGGACCCTCCGCATCGCTTCGAGGTCGTCAGGGCTGTACATGAGGGGGATGAAGTCGATCTTCTCCAGTCCGATCCCATGCTCCCCCGTGATGCTGCCGCCGACAGCGAGACAGAGCCTCATGATCTCCGCCCCGGCCGCAAGGGCCCTCTGTAATTCGCCCTCCCTGCGGGAGTCGAAGCAGATCAGGGGATGGAGGTTACCGTCACCCGCGTGGAACACATTCGCAATGACGCACGCATGGCGCTCGGCAATCGCCTCGACATCCCTGAGCACCTGGGGCAGTCGGGTCCGGGGGACGACGCCATCCTGCAGGTAAAATTCGTGAGTGATCCGGCCTACGGCCGCGACCGCGCCCTTCCGTCCCCTCCAGAGCAGGGCCCGCTCCTGCTCATCCCTGGCGATCCGAATGTCCAGGGCGCCGTGGCGGACGCACATCTGCTCAATCTGCGCGGCGTGGACCTCGATCTCTGCCGCCGGCCCATCCAGTTCGATCAGCAGCACCGCGCCGGCGCCTTCAGGGTAGCCGATCCGCAACCACGCTTCAAGCGCCCGGATGATGTGTCGATCCATCATCTCCAAGGCTGAGGGGATGATGCCCGTCGCGATGATCTGCGATACCGCCTCGCTGGCTGCATCCATGGCGCGGAAAGAGGCGAGCAGCGTTTTCACGGCCTCGGGCCGGCGGAGAAGACGAACGGTGACCTTCGTCGCGATCCCCAAGGTCCCCTCGGAGCCGGCAAAGAGGCCGGTGAGGTCGTAGCCGGGGCAGTCCAGCGTCTTGCCGCCGAACTGCACAATCTCTCCCGATGCCAGCACCACCTCAAGCCCGAGGATATGTGTCGTCGTCGTCCCGTACTTCAGGCAGTGAGGACCTCCGGCGTTCTCCGCCACATTGCCGCCGATGCTTGAGGCGGCCTGGCTCGCCGGGTCCGGGGCAAAGTACTGGCCGTGATCAGCAACCGCCTGGGTCAGGGCAATGTTCACCAGGCCCGGCTCTACCACGGCGCGTTGATTTGCAAGATCGATCTCCAATAGCCGATTCATGCGATTGAGCCCGATCATTACCCCGCCGGCGACGGCAATGGCGCCACCCGACAACCCGGTTCCCGCTCCACGCGGTACGAAGGGGAGCTGCTCCCTGTCGCAGAACTTCACCACCTCGACAACCTGCTCTGTGCTGTCCGGAAGGACCACCACATCGGGCCGGGCCTTCTCCAGAAAGGTCATCCCGTCACACTCGTAGACGGTCAATTCATCCGGGTCTGAGATGACCCACTCGCGGCCCACGATGGCCGCCAGTTCCTTAATGATCCGAGGCTTATCCATGTGCTTCCCGACCCTCATCCGAAATCCCCCTTTGCCCCCCTTTTGAAAAGGGGGGTACGGGAGGATTTTCACCGTGCCCCACACCCTCTACTAGATGCCTCCTACGAAACGACCCGGATTGAGCAGCCGTTGGGGATCGAGCTGGCGCTTCAATTCCCGCATCAGAGCCAGGGTATTGCCGATCGGGCCCCACACATCGACGACGGCCTTGATCGGTGACGGCGCCGACAGGATCACCAGACTCCCACCATGGCGTACGACCCAGTGCCGAAGATCTTCGATCCCCTTCGCAAGGGAGATCGGATCTCGCACCGCCGCACCCGGAGCGCTCCTCCAGGACAGCCTGACGATCCCGCACCCGGCCTCAGCGATGGCAGCCGACTCCAGGCCGAGATTCCTGGCAAGCGTCTCAGCGTAGCCGATCGTGTCGATCACCTGGGTCGGCAGCACACTCGCCTTCAACGTGACCCAGGACCGACCATCGCCGCTCGCTGAAGGAAAATCGCAGACAGCCTGCCACAAACTATCTTGCGCGCTCCCCTCGACGAGGAATCCTGCCGCCGCCCCCTCCCGCTCGCAGAGCTGCCTGATGGCTGCGATCTGAGCATCCACCGCCTCCGACACACTGCTCACCGACATTGCCAACGCGACGGCCCCCGCCGGAACGTCGCAGCCGGCCTGCCTGCCAACCGATTGCGCCGCAATGGACGAGAGCAGCTCAACCCTGGTGCAGATGATGGTCGAATGGAGAACCTGAGCCAGCGCGCGGGCAGCCGTTTCGCCCGCCGGACACAACGCCATCCAGGTTCGCTCTACGGCGGGCAACGGATAGAGCTTGAAGGTGGCCTCGAGAATAATACCAAGCGTCCCCAGCGAGCCGATGTAAAGTTTGTTCATATCGTACCCGCTGACACTCTTGACTACCTTTGCGCCGCCCTTCGTGATGGTGCCGTCGGCATGGACGACGCGAATTCCGATGACCAGGTCGCGGGCGGTTCCATGCCGGTGCCGCCACGGGCCGCTGGAATTCGTGGCAAGGATACCCCCAATGGTCCTCCGCTCGCAGCGGGCCGGATCGAAGGGGAGAAACTGGCCGCTGCGGTGAAGAGACGCCTGAACCTCGCGAAGCGGAATCCCGGCCTGGACAGTTGCCGTCAGATCGCCCGGTTCGTGATCGACGATCCGGTTCAGTCTCGTGAGCCCAACAACCAGATCGACCTTTGCAGGAATGCCTCCGAGACCGATCGTTGTTCCGCTTCCCCACGGTACGACCGAAAGCCCATCAGACGACGCGAGCCGCATGATCTCGGAAAGTTCTTGCGCGTCTCCGGGAAAGACGACCGCCTGCGGAACTCGGTCATCGACGGCGTATAGGGCGCGGGACTCTCCTGCCAAGACATGATCTGCCTCGACAATCCCAGCCAGCCGTCCGGTCAGAAGTTCAACGTTCAAGGTTCAACGTTCGACGTGCAAGGTTCAACGTTCGACGTGCAAGGTTTTCAACCTCGAACCTTGAACGTTGAACATTGAACTGTTCACCCTACAACGCGCTTTCATTCTGCATCAGGCGGAGTGCAGCCTCGAAGGCCAGGATGGTCTTCTCGATGTCCTCATTCGAGTGGGCTGCCGAGACCCACCCATGGAAAAGAGGAAAATCGACGCCGTGCAGGATCAGCGCGCACCGCATCCGGTGATAGGCCTCCTGGTTCGGGTGATCCATGAGGAGATGGTGGTCAGGTTGACAGGCGGGTTGGTCGAGGACGAGGCCATGACGACGAGGCTGGAGGAAGAGATTGATGATTGATGATTCACCATAGACGCAGGCGTCTACCCCGAGTTGCGCGATGACGTCGTTGATGCCGTTCCGCAGCGCCTGTCCGGCGCGTTCGGCTTTGTTCTGGACGTGGCCGTCGGCCAGAAGCGGGAGCGTCGCCAGGCCGGCCGCCGCCGAGAGCGGATTCGCGTTAAAGGTCCCGGCGTGCCACACTCGCTCTTCCCGGTTCCAGGTCTGATCGTCCCTGAACACCAGTTGGTCCATCAAGGGCGCGCTGCCGACAACAGCCCCGCCAGGCAGCCCCCCAGCCAGGATCTTGGCCAGTGTCGTCAGATCTGCGTATATTCCATACCGCTGCTGTGCGCCGCCAGGGGCCAACCGGAAGCCGCTGATCACCTCATCAAAGATGAGCACGATGCCCCGGGCGCGGGTAAATTCTCTTAGTTGTCTCAGGAAGCTGTGGTCGACAGGGATCGTCCCGCAACTGCCGCCTGCCGGCTCCAGGATGACGCCGCCTATGTCATCTCTGCCCGAGACCAGAGTTACGAATGCATCCCAGTCGTTCGGTGGACAAATGAGGATTCCATCAAGGACGCTTTGTGGTACGCCGGCGGAAGCCGGCCGGTCAAAGGGCGGACGGATCGCGGCCGCCGCATAGTCGTGCCACCCGTGAAAGTGGCCTTCGAACTTGACGATCTTGTCTCTACCGGTCGCGGCCCTGGCGAGCCGGATCGCCAGAAGCGTCGCCTCAGTCCCCGAGCCGACGAAGCGGACTCGATCGATCCATGGATTGAGCTTCAGCACCTGCTCAGCCCACCGAATCTCCAGTTCGTGACAGGCGCCGTAGTGGGTCCCGCGACCAAGCTGTTCGGCAATGGCCTGTTGGATAGTCGGATAGTTGTGGCCAAGAATGAGCGCCCCATGTCCCATCCAGTAGTCGATCAACTCGTGGCCATCGACGTCCCACTTTCGGGAGCCGCCGGCCCGATCGACATAGATCGGGAACGGATGGAGGTGCCGGATGTCGTGGGTCAGGCCGCCGGCAATCGCCGCCTTGGCCTGGCCGAACAGGGCATCCGAACGAGGATGTGTGCGGCGAAACTGCTCATAGATCGATGCCTCGCTCTTCTTCAATCCTTTATCTCCCTCACCACGGCCTGCGTGACGTTTTCGAGTTTTGAGTTTCAAGTTTCGAGGCCGAAGTAGAGATTTCTCCACCGCGAAACCCGAAACGCGAAACCCGAAACTTGACTCGGAGAACGTACCATGCCCTCCCCTTACTGTCAACGCGGCCAGACGTGCGACGGTAGCTTGTTCTACTACCAATCCACGCAGACGCTACCTGTCGTTAACGATTACTTTATAGCGGGCAATATCACTGCGATATGTTTAATACGGTGTTTTTCAGGCCAAGAAATGATAATTTTCACAAGCTTAAAAATGACTTGACAGTGATGTTGGGGTGGGCTAAAAGAGACACCTCTTCAACAACGCAATGCCGGAAATTATACATGGAATACGGTTTTCCACAGCACCCCTGTCTATCAAATCGGTTGCGCGCCGGGGGCAATCGTTCCCTTTGTAAGGCGGGACAACCACTTACGCCTTATCCACACCTGTGGATAAATCTGTGGATAATAGAAACCGCGTCCGGTAGCGATTCTCTGGGAATAGTCAAGAGATTATTCAATATATTCAATATGTTACATAAGGAGGCTTCCTGTGGATAACAATGGTCACGGCGCGGCGGTGAACCCGACCAATTCTTCGGCGAAGGCGGATGACATCTGGAAAGAAGCCCTGGCAACCATCCAGGGCAAGGTCACACGCCAGAGCTTCGACAATTGGTTTCGCCCTCTGGCCCTGGAGTCAATGGAAGGCTCATGCGTCACGGTTCGGCTCCCGAACCAATTCTTCAAGGAGTGGTTCGAAGACCACCATCTGGGTGTCCTCAAATCGGTATTTACGGACCTGATGTTCACCGGCGTCGAGGTGGTCCTCCGTGTTGCTGAACCGACCGGGCCGAGCGAGTCGGATGTGAGGCCCGAGCCTGTTGTGAGGCGATCGGTCAAGCGATACCGGAATGAAGCTGCGATCCTCAATCCGAAGTACACCTTTGAGAACTTCGTTGTTGGCAGCTCCAGCCAGTTCGCCCACGCCGGCTGTCTGGCCGTCGCAGAGCAACTGTCGAAAGCGTACAACCCGCTCTTTATCTATGGGGGTGTGGGTCTCGGAAAGACGCACCTGCTCCACGCCATCGGCCACCTGGTCCTTAAGCGCAACAACCGGCTCAAACTGTCCTATGTCTCATCCGAGAAGTTTACGAATGATCTGATTAATGCCATCCGTTTCGATTCCACCGGCGAGTTCCGTAACCGCTACCGCAGCCTGGACCTGCTGCTCATTGACGATATCCAGTTTATTGCCGGCAAGGAGCGGACCCAGGAGGAGTTCTTTCATACCTTCAACGAGCTGTACGATTCCTCGAAACAGATTGTGATCTCCTCCGACAGCCTGCCGCGCGAGATCCCCACGCTGGAAGAGCGGTTACGCTCCAGGTTCGAGTGGGGCCTGATCGCCGACATCCAGCCGCCGGACCTTGAGACTAAGGCCGCCATCATTCGGAAGAAAGCGCAGGCAGAGGGCGTGCGACTTCCTGATGATGTCTCACTCTTTATCGCCAAGAACGTCCAGTCGAATATCCGGGAACTGGAGGGCTCGTTGGTCCGTCTTGTCGCCTACGCCTCGATGACGGGCCGCGACATTACCCTGGAGCTCGCCCAGGAGACGCTGAAGGACCTGAACGCCGAACGGGCCAAGGTGATCACGCTGGCCGCTATCCAACAGGCGGTCGCCGACTTCTATCGCGTCAAGGTCGAGGACCTCAAATCCAAGGACAGAAACCAGGGCGTGGTCTTGCCGCGCCAGGTCGCCATGTATCTCGGTCGAACGCTGACCCCCTCCTCGCTGCCGGTGATCGGCGAGGCGTTCGGCGGAAAAGACCACACGACCGTGATCCACTCCTGCGAAAAGATCAAGCGGAGGCTGACCACTGATGATGCCTTCCGGCGGCAGATTGAATCGCTTTCCCAAGCGATCACCTCTTAGGAAGCTCACAGCCGATAGCTGACAGCTCACAACGGGGACCCCCAATACCCGTTGCCTAAACGATACCACTCACGTATCATCAACTTCATGTTGACTCTTGTGACGGGCGGGACCGGCTTCGTCGGCGCCGCCGTGGTCCGGCTGTTGCTTTCGGAAGGGCATGCCGTCCGGGCGTTGGCTCGGCGCGGGAGCGACCTCCGAAACCTCCATGGTCTCGATATTGACCTGGCCTTTGGCGATCTCCTTGACAAGGAATCGCTACAACAGGCCTTCAAGGGGTGTCGGCAGCTCTACCACGTCGGAGCGCACTATTCGCTCTGGGAGCCCTCGCCGGAGGTCTTTTACCGGGTCAATGTGGACGGCACCAGAAACCTCTTAGAAGCTGCTCTGGAAGAAGGGGTCGAGCGGGTTGTGTATACGAGCACTGTCGGCGCGCTCGGCCACCGGGAAGACGGCGGCCCGGCCGACGAGGAGACGCCGGTCAGCCTTGACCAGATGATCGGCCACTACAAGCGGTCAAAGTTCCTGGCCGAAGAAGAGGCGAGAGAGGCCGTGCGGCGCGGGTTGCCGGTTGTGATCGTCAATCCGAGTACACCTGTCGGGCCGCGCGACATTAAACCGACGCCGACGGGCCAAATCATCGTCGATTTCTTGAACCGTCGCATGCCGGCCTATATCGACACCGGTCTGAATTTCATTGACGTAGATGATGTGGCCAAGGGCCACCTGCTTGCAGCCGAGCGCGGCCGGGTAGGGGAGCGGTATATCCTTGGCCGGAGCAACCTGACGCTGCAGGCGCTCTTCGCTACCCTGGGACAGATTGCGAAGCTTCCGCCGCCAAAAGTCCGTCTGCCATACCGACTCATTTTGCCGATGGCCTACGGCAATCACTGGCTGTCCTGTCTGACCAGGAAGCCGCCGCGGATCCCGTTAGAGGGGGTGAAGATGGCCAAGCGGCGGATGTTCTTTGATGCGTCAAAGGCCGTACGGGAGGCTGGGGCTGCCGCAATCACCGATCGAGAAGGCGCTCGAGGAGGCCGTCCGCTGGTTCACCGATAACGGGTATGTGAGAAAATAACGGTAGCAAACGATCACGCTGCGGCCAGTTTCTTTTCGTTGTGGATCACGATTGTTGGATCTGGATTCGCTGGCGGTACCGGAAGCCCTTGCTGCCGGAGTAGCTCAATATGTTCCTTCAGCCCCCATTTCGCCTTAAACACACAGTCCTCTATCGAGTGACCTATCCCTGAAAAACCCTCTACATCGGGAGAATAGAATCCGAAGTAATCGGGCTCGTCGGTCGCTTCAATCACTAATGAGTAGGGTAGGTCGATCATCGATAATCGATCCGAACAAGTGTATTCTACTGGCCTGAATCAGAAGTTCGATGAAGAAGTCGGCGGTCCCTATATCGTCATACCGGCGAAAGCCGGTATCCAGGACTCCTGATATTGCCTGGATTCCGGCTCGCGCCCGCTCTGCGGGCTTGGCCGGAATGACGCCCGGATATATCTAACGAATTTCAGACACACGGCACTAACCAGGCTTTCCGTGATACCGGATGGAGCTCTTTTCTTTGACAATCCTGAACCCATTCTGTTCCAGCAATCTCACGAGGTCGCTGAATTTCAACCAGCGTCTCCAATCACCGTGAGGCTGCGCCTTCCTGCCCTCTGCGCCGTCGCACGTAGGCCATGTAGCTGCGCAAGACCGCATTCATGCGCGACTGGTAACGTGGGCCTGAGGTCCTGAACCAGTCAAGCACATCTTCATCTACTCGCAGCGAAATGGCCCGCTTGGCCACAGGAAGCACGAGCGCGGGCTCAGCCCAGAAATCGTCCGGAAGGTCGGCGAGCTCGGGCGGCGCCGTCCGAGCGATCTCGGCGTCACTCACACGCCCGAGATGGGCCAGATTTGCTCGGCCCCTGCTCGGGCGCCTACTCTTGCTTGACAGCCTGGTCATATCGATTTCGCTCCCGCCGGTTACTCTGTCGCGCCGAGATGACCCGACGAGTTATCTCGCCCCTCGCCCCGGCACGATCCGTGAAGACAACCGTGAGGTGGAGGCCATCCGCGAGACCAATCGCTACGAACCGGCGTTCACCGTAGTCGCGACGGGTATCCTCCACCACCAGAATGGGACCATCGAAGATGAGCGAGGCAAACTCGAAGTCGAATCCGCGCTCCCGATAGTTCGCGTCGCCCTTACGCTGGCCCCAGGTGAACCGCATACCTAAATATACTTATGTATATACACTCTGTCAAGCCCCTCTCACAGCGGAAGGGAACCCGGCGCAGCCCAACGAATGGCTGAGCCGTCCGAAGGATCGGTCTCAAGCCGAGGGTTAGATGGAGGTTCACTTGAATACCGGCAATAATAATATCCTTGATCATGGACAGTGCTGCGATGGTCGCTGCGATAATAGCGATAATTTCAGCACGACGGGCACGGCGATCAGTGCGAGAAATCAAGTCTGAATTGAGTTCATGCTGATGGAGTCGGTTTCGTCGATCAATCTCATTGTCGATAAGAATGGCTTCTGGGTGATCCGATGACAAACCCTGCCGTATCTTGGCGAGTTCTTCAATCGGAACACCTTTTACCGTTTCAGACGTTATTTCCATCTAACTACTGAGTACACTGATCAGTATACGACGGCCATTTGAGTGTCGGTTCTTGCCAGGATTGTCTTTTCATTCCAAGGAGTTGTCAACCAGTTTCTGATCACTGTCCAACCGGCACACACCGACTGGGATGTCTCGATATACCTGCGCGGAATTCAGGGGTGTAGAACTTGCTTATAAAAATCCCCGTACCGTCATTTCCCCGAAAGTCCCCCGTCCACGTCATTGCGAGAGAGCGCAACAACCGAAACAATCTCACAGTATTTCAGAACAACGACGGTGAGATTGCCGCGCTCCCGTTGGTCGCTCGCAATGACGAGCCAGGGAAACGTACGGGCTCGATACTGACTTTCATGCCCATGGGCGCGCCGGCGGCGCATGCGGTATTCCCGCAGTCGTTACGCGGGGACCCGTTGGTTGTACTGGATACCGGCTTTCGCCGGTATGACGATTTATGTGCGGTAACTTCCGAAATTAAGCAGTAGCTCACCGTGACGCTGAGATCGGCGTACTCCAGAAGCTCATGGACGTCCTGATGTCGTAGCTATCTTCTGACAGGTGAGTGGCACAGGAATGTCGGAACGTGTGATAGGTTGCGGGTTGAGAAATGCCGGCGTTAAGCCGCTCATCCCTCAATGCTGCAATGCCGGGTGGAAGAGTGGCATGGATCGGACGCCCCGCTGCGTGATGTGATGCGGATACCCAGATACTGCGATTCTGGTAACATGCGCCATGCGTGGACCCGCGTCGAGCGGTAGGCCCTCAGTCAAGACCAATGTGTATTGTGTCCCCGGAATTCGCGGAATTCGGGAATTCGGGACGCTACTGTTTCGGTCACTCGCTCGTGGCGGCGCCGGCGAGCAGGTAATCGAGCACCTCCTTCGCCGTGTAGGACTCGCGGCCGGCGAGGAACTGGCCGAGCTCCTTGGCCTGATCGCCCGCCGTGATCAACTGGGGTTCGGTCGTCCCGTCCTGGCGCAGTTGCCCGTGACCGATGTTCGCAAACAGCGCGTTACACAGGCAGCGCCGTCCGATGGTATCGCTCGCGTCGCCGCCCTTGGCGACGTATGCCTCCACCGGTTCGCTCGGGCAACGATAGCCCACGCCGCCGTCACTCGTGCGATAGGGTGTCCGCAGATGACCGATGTCGCAGAGGCGCGTGCGCGATGCCGTCTCGACCGGCGCGTCGCCGCGCACAACGATCTTGAACGGATATCCCGTCGGCGACGCCAGCGGGTCCGTGAATACGTCGAGCTGGCCCGCGCGCGCGGAGGCGAGCATCGCACGGCGCTGCTCCGCCGGCAACCCCGACTCGTCGCAGAAGGCGAAGAGTGTACCAACCTGGATGCCCGCAGCTCCCTCCTTGAGCGCCGCCGTAAGAGCCTCTGGTGATCCCGCCCCTCCGGCGCGCCAGAAGGGCAGACCGAGCGCGCGTATGGCCGCGAGATCGACTGTGTCCCGCTTGCCGTAGATCGGCTCGCCCCGTTCGTTCCGGCGGGCCTCTCCTCGCGGCGGCGCGTTGTGTCCGCCCGCGGTCGGCCCTTCGATCACGAATCCGTCGACCCGGCCGTTCGCCTTGCGGGCGAGCAGGGTCGCGAGCGAGTTCGAGGCGACGACGGCGAAAAAGCGCGGACGAGTGAGGGGCTGCGAAACGGCGGCGCCGTGACGGCGTGGGTCGAAATGCAACTCCTCGACTTCACCGGTGCCGGCGCCCGCGACCTCAAGACACAGCGTCGCCGGCTCGTGAGCGGCGAGCTGATCGAGTACACCGGGAATCTTGAGCGGGATGCCGGCCCCCATCAGCACGACACCGACTCCGGCGAGCATCGCCCCGTAGAGCGTTGCGAGCGTCGGTAATTGGATCTTGGTCAACAGGTTGATGCCGACGGCACCGTCGTGACCCTCGCGGGCGAGGTACACCTCGACAAAGGTCGCGGCCACAATCAGTTGCTCTCGCTCGACGCTCATGCGCTGCCGGAGCATCGGAACCGTGCGATAGGGCGTTCCAGCGGGGCGGCCGCCAGGCCGGAAATACCGCGCCAGCACGCGCGCGGCGACGCCGGGAATCGGGAAGACCTCGAGCGCGCGGCGCACGTGCCCGCCAGGGTCGCCGTCTTCGAGACGCCGCGCGAGAAGTATATCCAAGCCGGTCCCCGACACGACGCCGAGTTGACCCGCGCGCGACACTGCCCGCGCCAACTCCCAGCCGGAGATTCCGACACCCATGCCGCCCTGAATGACGAGCGGCAACGTTCTCACGGATTCCATTCTCTGGCGCTCCTCCGGCGGAAGACCCGGCGATGACGCACGGGCGATGGCACTCACGACCGCCCCCGCCGGCGACGCGCCGGCGAGATGACATCCAAGAGGGCGTCGCGGCTCCGTGTGCCCGACGCGAACCGGCGGTTCACCTCTCGCAGGCGTTCGAATAGTTCTTTTCGCGACATCATCGTCTTACTGGTCCTTGTCCGGCTAACCATTGAGCATATCGGTCCATCGAAGAACGGGAATCCGGATTCCGTGCCGGCATAACATGCAGCTTCAGAGACCCGTTCTCCTGGCCACGTCATGAATTCCCGAGCCTGTCGTTCGGCGGGTGCAACGTATCGCAGCGTCTTATGCGGGTCATTATAAGACACGAACCGGGCCGTGAGCGGTCGGGGAGATAGGTAACACAAAGGTCCGGAGACATAGGTTACACCTTATACCGTATCAGTTTACCATACTCGTCCTCGATATGCATGTGGCATTCGTGGAGGTCGCCGAGGAGTTTCTGCACGGTGCGAATGCCATACCCAACTTTGAGGACAAGGATGACATATAAATGCCGTTTGGCGCCGGCTTCTGACGAACTCAAGATGACGGGCAAGATCCGGAATACAGCCGCTCTCAGAGTCGCTGCCAGAGCCATTGCGGGGTCAGGCGGAGCGCGTAGGCCGAGAGGATCGTGAAATAGTTGGTGAGCAGCAGGCCGCCGACGACAATCAGGAAGATCCCGCCAACGGCGCTCATCACCGGTATAAGCCGCTTGAACCGGTCAAAATAGTCGAGAAAGCGATTAAGGGCAAGGGCGCTCAAAAAGAACGGGATGGCGAGACCGAGCGAGTAGGCGCCGAGCATCAGGATCCCCGTGTAGGCGGTCTTGGCCGTGCTCGCGTACAGCAGGATGGAGCCCAGGATCGGACCGACACACGGCGTCCAGCCGGCGGCGAAGGTGACCCCCACGATGAACGCGCCCAGATATCCGGCCGGCCGATCCTGCAGTTCGAGTCGGACGGTCCGCGTGAGAAAGGGGAGGTTGAGGAAGCCGGCAATGTACAGGCCGAACAGGATGACCAATACGCCCCCGACCTTTCTGAGAATCTGCTGATAGTCAAACAGGAGCCGGCCCAGCAGGCTGAAGGAGGCGCCCAACGACATGAAGACTACGGAGAAGCCAAAGATAAAGCAGAGAGCGTTCAGGACGATCGCCCGGCGTGTTTTGACATTGTTGACCGAGTCCGACAGTTCACCGAACGAGAGGCCGGTCACAAAGGAAAGGTAGGAGGGAAAGATCGGAAGCACGCAGGGTGAGAGGAATGAGAGAACCCCGGCCCCCAGGGCCATCCAGATGGTCACTGTCTCGCCAGTCCCCAACATCAGCAGCCTCTCGGCTTAGCCACGCTCTACTCGGAGAGCGCTGCTTTCGCCTGATCGGCGACGACAACTAGGACGTAACCCTCCGGCCTGAGATATGTGCGTGCGACTCGCAGGATATCCTCTTTGCTGACGCCTTCGATCAGCGTTCGGTAGCGGTCCGCATAATCCAGTCCTAGTTTATAATACTCCACCACTGAAATCAACCCGGCCAGCTTCGCGTTGGTATCTAGCCGAAGGGGAAAGCTTCCGATGAGGTAGGCCTTCGCATCGGCCAGTTCCTGATCGGTCACCCCTTGCTCCCGAATCCGCTGAAGCTCCCGCACCACCTCCCGCACCGCAGGGCCGGCGGTATCATTCTTTGTCTGCAGCGCCACCTGAAACGATCCTCGCTCCAGGCCGGGAGCGAATTGGGAGCTGACATCATAGGCCCAGCCCTTCTGCTCACGTATGCGCTCCACCAGGCGAGAGGAAAATCCGCCCCCGCCCAGGATGTAGTTCATAACCGTCAAGGCGTAGAAATCCGGGTTATCCCGTCGGATGCCCTGATGGCCGAGGATGATATTCGCCTGAGCCAGCCTCCGGTCTACCTTTTTGACGACGATCTTCTCCTGAAGCGGCGCGGGCTCCGTCGCCCGCTTCACTGTCCCCTTGCCTTTCGGCCACGAGCCGAGCACTGCGCGGATCTGGTTAGTGATCTCGCTTCTATCGACGTCGCCCACCACGGTGACAACAATCCGTTCCGGGGTGTAGTGATCGCGGTGGAACCCCATGATCTCATCCCTGGTGATCGCGGCGAGGGACGCATCGCTTCCCTCCAGCGGGCGTCCATACGGATGGCTTCCAAAGACCAACTCGTTGAACGCCTCCTCCGCCACCTCGCTCGGATCCTCCTGCCGCTTCCGCAACGCCGCCCTGAGTTCCTGCGCCTTTCTGGCGATCTCCCCTTGCTCAAAGGCCGGGTGAAGCAGGACGTCCGCCAACAACGCCAGTCCTTGCGGTATATCCTTTTTGAGCAGCGTCAGATCCACTTCACTAAAGTCCCGACCCGCGGATGAAGAAAGGGAGGCGCCGATAAAGTCCACCGACTCATCGATCTGGGCGGCTGTCCGGGTCGTCGTGCCCCTTGTCAGCAGCAGAGCCGTCAGATTGGCCAGCCCCGCGCGTTCCTTCGACTCCCAGAGGGAGCCCGCCTGCACCGTCGCCTTGATGGTTACAATCGGCAGCGCCGGGCTGCTTCTGACCAGCAGTGTGAGCCCGTTCTCCAGAACCCGCCGTTCGGCTAACGGGGCCGCCGCCACGAGAACCGGCAGCAGCAGGAGCAGCAGAAGGCTGAATGACAAAGCCCATCGGTATCGTCGCATCGTGCTATTTATCGCCTTTCGCACCCCGCACCTCGTACCAAATCCCCCCGCGCCCCCCTTTATCAAAGGGGGGGGTTAGCCCGCACCCTACACGTTGCACTGAGGGTAGCCACAGGGGGCTGCCCCTACCTCTTAATCTTTTCGGGAACCAGTACTGCAACGGTGCGGTTATCCGGCGTCAGGTAGGCTTTCGCGACCCGTTGCAGATCCGCTGCCGTGACGTTGCGGATACCGGGAAGGTAAGCCTCCCATGCGCGCCAGTTGGCGATGATCTCATACTCAGCCAGCACCCTGGCCAGGTTAAACACCGAATCCTGCCCGAACAGGAAATCGGCTTCGATCTGATTCTTAACCTTCTGGAGTTCCCGGTCCGAAACCGGCTCGTTCTTCACCCGCTCGATCTCTGCCGTCAGAGCCTGCTCAACCTCTTCAGCCGTTTTGCCGGGCATCACGCTGGCGTACAGGGGGAAGAGGTTCGGGTCGATGCTTTCCCGGTCGTACCCCCCGCCGGCGAACAGCGCAAGCTGCTTCTCGTAGACCAGGCTCTTGTAGATCCTGGCGCTCTTGCCTCCGGACAGGATATAGGCCAGCACCTCAAGCGCAAAGTTGTCGGGATGTTTCAGATTCGGGACGTGGTACCCCATGAATACAAACGGCAGTTCCGCTTCCTTCTTCAGGAACACCCGTCGCTCTCCCCGCTGCTCCGGCTCCACGGCGCGGACGGCGGGCGGATCGGCGGCCCGCGGAATCGACCCGAAGTACTGCCGAATTTTTGGAAGTAGTTCGTCGCTGTTGAAATCACCGACGACGATCAGCACGGCGTTATTCGGCACGTAGTAGGCGTTGTAGTAGCGCAGCAGATCCTCCCGCGCCAGCTTCTCGATGTCGGTCATCCAGCCAATGACAGGCTGTCGGTACGGGTGCGCCTGAAACGCCGCCGCCGCCATTGCCTCTCTCAAGGCGGACACGGGATCGTCGTCGGTGCGTAGACGACGCTCCTCCATGACCACCTTCTTCTCCGACTCCAACTCTTTCGAATCAAGCAGCAGACCGCGCATCCGATCGGCCTCAAGTCTCAGAGCCAGTTCGATCCGATCCGAGGCGAAGGTCTCGAAGTAGCCCGTGTAATCGTCGCTGGTAAAGGCGTTGTCGCGACCGCCGTTCTTTCTGATGATTCTCGAAAACTGCCCCGGTCCTACTTTCGCGGTCCCCTTAAACATCATATGCTCCAACAGGTGGGACAGACCGGTAGTCCCCGGTTGTTCGTTGCGCGCGCCGACCCGATACCAGACATGGATAGTGACCACAGGCGCCTTGTGCTCCTCAAGCAACAGAATTTTCAGTCCGTTCTCGAGTACCGACTCCTTCACCCTGGCCGTGACCTGCGCGTCCGCGAGACCCTGGATCAGGAGGACGCAGAGCACGAGCCAGGCCATCACCGCACCCCGCATTCGTACGCACTGTATCCGCTGTCGCATCGCTGTTTTCATAACGCGCTAACGACTCGATCCTTCATATGTGACACGAACCATCTGACCCGGGCTGATGCCCATCTCTGCGGCGAAGCCGGCAGGAACCTCCAACACGAGATCGGCCACATGATCGACAACAGCAGGGGACTCGTGTGAGCGCGGCGGCGGCACGCTCGCATCAATGGCGACGATCTTACCCTCACGGATCCAGACAATATCGAGCGGGATCAGCATCCCCTTCATCCAGAACGTCCGAAGGTCTGCCGCGTCAAAGGGAAAGAGCATCCCGCTACCTTTTGAAAGCGATGATCGACCTCCGAGCCCTCTGGCCTGCTCCCGCGCAGTCTGCGCCACCTCAACGGTAATCGTCACCCGGCCGTCGATGACTACGTCGCCCCTTTGCAGGGCCAAGACATCAGAGACCAGGAGCACACCCAGCGTAAAGGGAAGGAGTAGTAAGAATCCTAACACCGCATAATTCCGGGCCGCCCTCATGCCTCAGGCAGCTCCCCCAGTCGAACCGATACGGTGAATGACCGGCCATCCCTGAGCAGATCGATCTTCACCTGGTCTCCAGCCTTTCGCTCTCCATCCAGAAAGGCCGTCAGGTCGTCTATTGATGTCACCTTTCGGCCCTCGACCGCAACGATGATGTCCCCTCCCACACCGACCAGCATGTTCCCAATCCGCGCCTTTTTTGTGCTGCCCCTGATACCTGCACGGTCCACCGGTCCTTTGGGAGAGACCTGCATTACCACGATCCCTTGGCGAACCGGAAGCTTCAGGGCGCCGGCCAGCTCCGGCGTGATGTCCAGGCCGGCGACACCCAGCCATGGATGGCTGACCCGCCCCTTGGCGATCAACTGGGGGAGCAGCCGTTTCGCCGTGTTCACCGGGATGGCAAAACCGATCCCGACCGACCCGCCGCTCGGAGTGTAGATGGCGCTGTTGATCCCGATGACTTCACCATGGGAGTTCAGCAGCGGTCCGCCTGAATTGCCGGGATTGATCGGCGCGTCGGTCTGGATGACGCCTCGAATCTGACGCCCGCTCTCGGAGCGGAGCGTCCGACCCATCGAGCTGACGACGCCGCGCGTGACCGTTCGATCCAGGCCGAACGGATTGCCGATGGCGATGGCCATCTGTCCCACCTGCAAGGCATCGCTGTTGCCCATCTTCACAGGGAACAGCTTTTCCTTTGGAACAGAGATCTTGATCACCGCCAGATCGTTGCTGGGATCCCGGCCGATCAATTTTGCCGCGACCTTGCTCTTGTCCGGCAGCGTGACCTCCAGGCTGTCGGCCTCTTCCACCACATGATTATTGGTTAAGATGTATCCCCGGTCATCCACCACGAAGCCCGATCCGGCCCCTTTCTGGGGCACCGGATTAAAGAACACATCGTAGGCCAGCGCGGTACTGGTAATGTGAACGACGCCCGGGCTGGCACGTTTATAGACGGATATCACGATCTGTTCCTCAGGGCTGAGACCGGGACCATCCGCTTGAGTTTTTTCCGCCAACGCATCGGTCCAGCCGGTGAGGCACCCGACAGCCAGGAGCGCAGTCAGAGCTGTGCGTCGGACTAGAATGTGCCGGTTGTCGGACAAGCGTATCGCTCCTTTAGTTGTGCGGGCACATCAAAAAGAAAAGTGGACTCTCCGTCCACTTCGTCCACTGTAGAACACCACCGCAGGCTTGTCAACGTCCAACGGGCCGGCACTATCTGCAGTGTTTGTCGGCCTGCCCGGCAGAAGACAGACCGACAACGCGTCTTACGAACCCTTGATGGGTCATTGGAACAGCAGGAAGATCAGTCGGCATCACAATGAGGGTGTTGCGCTTTGGCCAGCTCCTGCTCGAAAAGACGGCCGCTCAAGCGCTTCGAGACCCTCAGGAGGAGACGTGGCGGACAGATTAACTCTCCATGGCCAGGATGTGGAGCATCTCGTCGTGGAGGAGGCCGTTGCTGGCGACGATCTGGGGATTGGACAGGTGATGGGGACCACCGCGAAGATCGGTTACCCGCCCGCCCGCCTCGGTCACTATCAGGACGCCGGCCGCCATGTCCCATGGGTACAGTTTCAGCTCCCAGAAGCTGTCGAATCGACCGGCAGCCACATAGCATAGGTCGAGCGCGGCGGAGCCGGGGCGACGAACACCCTGCGCGCGCTTCATGAACCGCACAAAATAATCCAGGTTGTTGTCCTTGGTGCCCGCGACGTCGTTGGGAAATCCGGTGGCCAGCAGCGCGTCCGGCAGGTTGGCGATGGCCGAGACCCGTAGTCGCTTACCGTTCAGAAACGCCCCTCCGCCACGCTCGGCGATGAACAGCTCCTCCTGGCTCGGATCATACACGCACCCGAAGATCAGGTCCCCGTCCTTTTCCACCCCGATCGATACGGAGTAGCAGGGGTAGCCGTGGGCGTAATTGGTCGTGCCGTCCAGGGGATCCACGTACCAGCGGTATCCGGAGTCGCCCTCCAGTCTTGTCCCCTCCTCGCAGACCACACTGTGGTGCGGCAGCGTCTGCCGCACAAGATCGGCGATCGTCTCCTCCGAGCGGCGATCCATGTCGGTCACGAGGTTCTTGACCCCTTTGAACTCGATGATTCGCTGCTGCTCCAGTCCCTGACGAAGGATCGCCCCGGCCTCCTTTGCGGCCCGCAGCGCTACCTCGCGTATGACATCGATTTCCATCGCCCCTCCTGGTGAAATCGGGTGTAGTCTATCATATCCACCCGGGACTGTCGAAGCCCCCTCTGTCGGATCAGCGCATTGTCCCCGGCCTGTCATGATGATAATATAGTGCGAGAACTCCGGAAATATGTGGTACAGACGTAACCTCATGCTCGGAAGCGCACGCAATGGCCATCGTGTGGAAGTGCCTTATTTGCGGCTACCATCAGCAGGGCACGCAGCCGCCGACACACTGCCCGCACTGCGGCGCGCCGAAGGAAGAGTTCGTCCTTGTAGAGGAGGACTGATCGTTGTCGACACGTATTGAGGATCGACACAGGAGGAATGGCGCCCCATGAGCCTCCCGTTGCTGGCCATCATCCTGTTGGTGGGGATTGGGATCGGGTATCGGCTCTACAGTCGATTCGTGGCGGGACAGTACGGTCTGGACGATACCTGTCTCACCCCGGCATGTGAGATGAATGACGGGGTGGACTATGTGCCGACCAAACCGTTCTACTTGATGGGCCAGCACTTCAGCGCCATCGCTGCGGCCGGTCCTATCGCCGGCCCGATCATGGCCGCCCAGATGTTCGGGTGGCTTCCCTGCCTGCTGTGGATCGGTCTGGGAACCATCTTTATCGGGGCGGTCCACGACTTCTCCAGCCTGGTGGCGTCGGTCAAACACGGCGCCCGGTCGGTCGCCGAAATCATCCGTCTTTACCTGGGACAGCGAGGGTGGCTCGCCATGATGCTCTTTATCTGGCTGGCCCTGATTTATGTGATCGTCGCCTTCACCGACATTACAGCGAGCACCTTCGTCGGCAAGACGGAAGAGTTTGAGGGGGAGGTCTTTGCATTTAATCCTGGCGGCGCTGTCGCCGCCGCCAGTGCGATGTACCTGCTCCTGGCTGTCCTGATGGGATTCGTGCAGTGGCGATTCAACCCCCCGCTGTGGCTTCAGACGATCATCTTTGTGCCGGCGACGTTGGGTGCTGTCTGGTTCGGCACAAAGATCTCCACGTTTCTTATTCTGGATGTCAAGACGTGGGGGGTACTGATCCTGGCCTACTGCTTCGCGGCATCTCTCCTGCCGATGTGGCTCCTCCTCCAGCCGAGGGGCTACCTTGGCGGGTTTATCCTCTATCTGACCCTCTTCGTCGGCCTCATCGGGATCTTCTTCGGCGGATTTGAGGTCCAGCAGGAGTCGTTCAAGACCTGGCGCGTATCCGGAATGACCGGGGCACTGTTCCCGTTTCTCTTCGTCACCATCGCCTGCGGGGCCTGCTCAGGCTTTCACGGTCTGGTCTGCTCGGGCACGACGTCGAAGCAGATCGAGAAGGAGACCCACTGCCGGCCGGTGGGGTACGGCGCCATGCTGTTGGAGGGGTTCGTCGCCTTTATCGCGCTGGCCACCGTCATGACCGTGGCCCAACCCAAGCTTCAGGGAATGGCGCCCGGCAAGATTTATGGAGACGGCATCGGCAGGTTCCTCGCGATCCTCATCGGGCAGGAGCATCTTCAATTTGCGATGACCTTCGGGGCTATGGCCTTTTCCACCTTTGTCTTTGACACGCTGGATGTCGCTACCCGCCTCAGTCGCTACATTATTCAAGAGCTGTTCAATTGGTCCGGTAAGCGGGGGGCGGTTATTGCAACCGCCATCACGATTATGCTCCCGCTATTCCTCATCCTGCGATCCGGTGAAGGAGCCTATCGACTCTTCTGGACCCTCTTCGGAACGGGCAATCAACTGCTGGCGGCCCTGACCCTTCTGGGGATTACGGTCTGGTTGAGAAGGTCGGCTCGGCCGGTCTGGTTCGCCCTGCTCCCGATGCTCTTCATCATGAGCATGACCATCTGGTCTCTTGTCATTCAGATGCGGGAGGCCTATGCAGTCGTCCTGCAAGAGGGTCTCGTCTTCGATACGATGCTTTTGAATGGGTTGGTTAGCGCGAGTCTTCTACTGCTTGCGGCGATTCTGATTATTGAGGCGCTGCGAAGCCTCACCAAACCGGCGATGTCCGCCGTCAAGGCCCCCACGACGTCTGATATGGGATAGCGAATGCTCCAACAGGACGAGCTCCGGAACCTCCTGAACTTCGCCGTCGAGGCGGCCCGGCAGGCCGGCGAGATTACCATGGAATACTTTCAGACCGCTCTGTCGCCCGAGCGGAAACCGGACCGCACCTTCGTGACGGCGGCCGACCGTCAGGCCGAGGAGAGGCTCCGAGTGTTGATTCGACAGGCGTACCCGGACCATGGCGTTATTGGGGAGGAGTTCGGCGAGCAGCAGGGCGACTCCGGCAGGACATGGATCATCGACCCACTCGACGGAACCGCGTCTTTCCTCCACGGAGTTCCGCTCTTCGGCGTCTTGCTCGGATTAGAGGTCGAAGGCGAGGTCGTCCTGGGGGTGGCGAACTTGCCTGCGCTGCGTGAGACGGTGTATGCCGCCAGGGGGATGGGCTGTTTCTGGAACGGACGTCGTGCTGCGGTCTCCGGGATAGACGACCTGAAGGAGGCTCTGCTCCTGTACACCGACGGTACCGGGTTCGAGCCGTATGGACGGGAGTCGGCCTTCCGTCATCTGATTGCCGCCACGCGGATGCACCGAAGTTGGGGTGATTGCTACGGTCATATCCTGGTTGCCACAGGGCGGGCGGAGGTGATGCTTGATCCGGTGATGAGCATCTGGGACTGCGCGGCACTGCTGCCGATCCTGCGCGAAGCAGGTGGAACCTTTACCGATTGGGGGGGACGGCCGACCATTCGTAGCGGACATGCCATCTCCACCAACGGACGGCTGCTTGATCAGGTGATGCAGATCGTCAAGAAGGGGAGCTGAAGAAGCGCTTACTGAGTTGGTGTGTCCGGACTCAGAAAAACAACACGGGCGTCCCCTTCCGATTCGGGAACGCCCGTCGAGATGCTGCAACAGGCGATTATCTCTCCAGCAACTCGCCTCGTTCCCTGTCCATCGCCTCCTTGCCGGCCTGGTAAGCGGCGGTCAGGATGGCCTTTTTCTCTTCAAACATTTCCTTACCCACTCCGATCGCATCCTCGACCCGATCTTTGACATCCTCAACAAGATCGGTGCTTCGATCCTTGACGTCTGTCGCGAAGCCTTTGAGGCGGGTGCGAGTCTGCCGGCCTCCCTCCGGAGCGAATAGGAGCGCCAAACTCGCCCCAAGCGCGCCGCCGACGATAAACGCAAGGGCAACAGACGCAGGCGAACATCCCCGTTCTTCACTCATGTCCGTCACCTCCTTCCCATGAGCCTTACGATGAGAGTCCTTAGACCAACCCGAAGACCGGTTGTAAAGGCCGCGCCGGTGATCAGCTTTGGGAAGACGAATTGCTGCGCCAACTGATTCACGTCGCGCACGGTCTGCCCGGCCTCAGCAATCGCATCAAGCGTCCCGCCCATTTTCCCCAGTCCATCGGCCACCTGGTCAGAGGCGCGGTTGAGGTTTCGCATCACATCTTTCACCTCGACGAGCACGGGTCGCAATTCAAGTTCAACCAATCTGAGAAAATCCTCTGCCTGCCTGGCGGTCCGCCGAAGCTGTACGAGCACCGGAATCATGCTGCACACCAGAAGGAAGAATAGCATCACAATGGCCCATAGGGCGTACTCTACTGTAGGCATCAGCCTCCTCGTTGAATATTTGAAGAACTAGTGAGTACTGTACCAAAGCGGGCTGGTGAGGTCAAGGTGGAAGATTACAGGGGCCTCATTTTTAACTTGACAATGGAATCCTCCTTCGTTAAATTACGTCTCGAAGCTGTTCGAAGAAAGGCCGCTGGCCCAGTCCTGCCGAATGATATGCCGGCCCTCACACTGGAGTAATCGGCGCCCGTACCGTTCGTTTAGAGAAGATCTGCGATAGTTCGACACGAGTGGATCCGAGATATGGGCGGTAAGGCAGAGGGTTGCGAAGTGCGCTGATTACCGGTTCCAGGAAGAATGTTGTAGGCTGATGCGGCGAAGCTTCTGTTGGGCACCTGAATTGCTGGGTGAAGTCGTACTGCTCCGGTTGGACGGCGATATCGCTGCTGCGATCTTTTTCGGATCGGTTCTCCATGGGTAGTTGTAAGATCGATCGCCATGGGATGCCATTCGGATCACATCGGGCGGTGAATGTTGTCAAATGACTGGAGTTAACCGCTAACCGGTCAAATTAAGGGAGGATTTCAGTGGATCGCGGCGACACAATACTGTTGTGGCTTGCGGCTGGTGGCCTGTTGCTCTTCGTGACGATCGCTATGGTCATTTCGTTCATGAGCTAGTAGTTCCATTGGATGCAGTTTAGGGTCACACGAACTCATAAAATCACCGCAAGACGTCCCTGGTAAGCCGAAGGTTGGAATGTTCGATTTCGATATGACAGCCGTATCGTCGACCCCTATCATTTGTGGTCTGAAGGTTCGGGTCATATCGAGATGTGGCGGGTGGGTCCGTAAGAATCTACCGTCTATGTTGAGCCCTCGAACAACACTAACACGAGTCGGCTATCGTTAGACTGCTGTAGCTGAACAGAAGCCTGAGAGTATCGCTTTGTGGTGACTCAGCTTTGTGAGGTCATATGGTTAGCCGGGCGCATGTTGCGCCCGGCTTTTTCTAAATCCTGATTAATTTGGAATAATCGTTCAGGTTACTCCGTCCTCGAAGTGCCCCCTCACTGCGATTGTCGCTAGGTCTCTGTCTTTCGACTTCTCATGGCCCAGAGGCAAGAGATCAAACGACTCACTTCCCGCCACGGACAACGAGGACGGGACGGTCGACTGTCCGCAACACATGCTCGACCACTGAACCAATGAGCAGGTGCTTCATTCCGGAATAGCCATGAGAGGCCATGACAATGAGGTCAACCTCCTTAGCTTTGGCTTCCTCACAAATTGCATCATGAACGGATCCGGAGATCTCCAGCACACGTACCTCCGTTTTCACTTTTCCCTCCACACGAACCTCCTCAGGTACAAGCGCCTCCAGCGAGGAGAACAGATCTTCCCGGATCTCCGCCCGCTCCTCAGCGAGCGTCTCCCCAGGTGTGGGCTGGGAATAGAGCGGATCCGGCATCCCCGATACGTCAACCGCGCACCAAAGGATGACCGTGCCACCCTGTTCGGCCACGATGGCATAGGCATGGGGAACCGCGGCGTTTCCGAGTGGTGAGAGATCGGTGGTCACCAGTACCTTCTGATATTTTGGTAACATAATATAATTCCTCCTTCTGCGAGCCGGTTATTGCTGTTCGCTCTCTACTATTGGGGACATCCTCACGACTCTCTCGTGCGTTTGTTGGTGAAATGTTTCAAACAACATTTTAAATTTAGCCCTCCGCAGCCATGTTGTCAATGGTTTGGCGGGCACCAAAAAGCGATAAGAGCTGTAGTGGACAGTAAATAAGATGGGTCAGAAATGAGGCGAGGCGTAAGATATCTTGCAGGGATGGCTGCAGTCGCCTGTTCCCTCATTGTGTTCAGCCTCTGGGCCGCGAGCCTGGGGACCTGGCATACCGCCGCGCCAATGCCGCTCGAACGAACCGAGGTGGCCACGGCGGCCCTCGATGGAAAGATCTACGTGATCGGAGGTTTCAAAAAGTTCTTTATCGGCGGAGTTGCTGATGCCGTCCAGATGTACGACCCTACGCTCGACCGATGGGAGGATCGAGCGGCGCTTCCTCAGGCGCTGCATCACGTGGCGGCCGCCGGCATTGACGGGAAGCTGTACGTAGTCGGTGGATATCTCCGTATCTGGCCTTGGCAACCGGTGGCCAGCCTTTGGCGCTACGATCCCTCCGCCAACCGATGGCAGGCGCGTAAGCCGATGCCGACCGCGCGAGGCGCGTTGGCCGTGGCCGTGATTAATGGAAAACTCTACGCCGTAGGCGGGATGGCCGACCAGGTGCTGCGCATCAACGAGGAGTACGATCCGGTGACGGATACCTGGCGTGAGCGAGCACCGATGCCGACAGGTCGCGATCATCTGGCGGCCGGGGCGCTGGACGGCAAGCTGTATGCCGTCGGTGGCCGCGTCGGATCGTTGGATCGGAATCTGGCCGTTACCGAGGTTTACGACCCGGCTATTGATCGGTGGGAGACGAGACGGCCGATGCCGACCGCCAGGGGCGGCATTGCGGCTGTGGCCTTGGGTGGTCGGCTGTTTATCTTCGGCGGCGAGGCGCCCGATCACACCTTTGCGCAAACTGAAGAGTACGATCCGGTCACGGATCGCTGGACAACTCTGACGCCGATGCCGACGGCGCGGCATGGCCTCGGCGCAGCGGCGGTCGGCGGCAAGATTTATGTCATCGGCGGCGGCGTCAAGCCCCGCGCCTCGAAAAGCACCCTCAACGAGGTCTTCGATCCCGGTCCCTGACGCGTTGCCTACTCGATTTAAGTTCTAATGTGGGAGGCGGTAACCATATCACCGCTCAGATTGGCAAGACCCGCACCCGGGATTTGCTCTCGTCGACGACGACAAGCGCCCCAGAAGCCAAATCAGCGTCGTGTTGTTTGAGGGCGGCAATGACCACGTCTTCCAGATGGTCAGGCAACACGTTATCGGCGCGAATCTGAAGTACACTGGGGCCGGTAGCGCACATTAGGGCGAGCATCGCGCCGAAATCCAGATCGTGGGTAAACACAATATAGCCGTTTGCTGCAGCCCAGTCCATGATTGTCCGATCGGTGGCTCGTGGATCGCCTACCGTGGACCAGTGGACCGCCGACCAGCCGTGGCGCTGTAGCACAGGCACCCAGTCAGGGGATAGATTCATGTCGACCAGAACGCGGACACTCATCCAGCGGCTAGCGGAACCTCCCGCTCCTCGACCCGCCACGCCGCGTAGGCCAGCGCCTGGTCAATGTCTTCCGGTTCGAGGTAGGGATATGCCTTGAGAATTTCTTCGCGAGAACGGCCGGCCGCCAGAAGCCCCACGATTGTCCCGACCGTTACCCGCAGGCCTCGAATACACGCTTTGCCTCCCATGACTGCGGGATCCAAGGTGATGCGCGTCAACCGCTTCATAAGCCACCCCCCAATCACTTCCTCATCCGCCATCCGGCCGTCTTCTCAACTGGAAAAATACTGACCGCCACAAGGCAGTTGGACGCCCTCTGACGTGTTTGAAGTGGGTCGTTACCTTCATGGCCCAAGCATACCCCGCTTCCAGGCCCCCGTCGAGCCCCGTGGTTTACGTCTCCTCAGGTTACCTAACTCTGCCCATCAAACCGGCCGCATCTCGGCAGGTTGAAGTCCGCTGATATGCAGTCCCGTGCATGAGTTGGTTATGCAGTGTCACCTTGGGATTTCAGATAGTTGATAAAACTCGTGCAGGATAATAGGAAGAACTTGGCGTCCGCGGCGCTAATCTTGGGTTCATCGAGCATGGCGTGACGGATTCCTTGCTCGTCACTCGTATACCCGTAGAGTTTCGAGAACGCCTCCCGAAGTGCTAAGTGCAACCCTCTACGCTGTTCTAATAGGCGTAGCGCATCGCCGAGGGTGGCTTTGTTGTTCTTGGTCAGAATACGCGCGAGACTCTCTACTGCGGAGATAGACTCCTTAATCGAGTTGCGGTAGTCCGGGTTCTTACGGTCTGATAACAACTCAAGGGAACGGGCCAGACGTTACGCCACCGCCGCAAACTGGTCATGGTGCAGCGCCTCTTCGAGGGCAGCGATTTCCTTGGGATCGGTAACGTCAGCAAAGTGCCCATTAATTAACCGATACCCAGCCAGTTCTTTTTTCAGCACGGAGTTGATGTCCTTCTCGAGATTCCGGTCGTCCGCTATTGCAACTACCGCCTCAAGAAAATCGTAAACCTCATTCCACGAAACGCGAAAATAGTGGTCTTTCAGGAGTGACAGTACCTGAGAGGGCCAGGACGGTATTTCAGTAAATGGTTTTTTGAAGTAGCGAACCCAAAGTGCCCTTGCGAACTCCGCAATACGCCCAACCTCTCCGTAATCGGTATGAAGAAAACCTTTTGAGTCCCAGAGGTGGAAATGGAGAACGTTCCAAAGCTGTGCGCGAAGCTCATCGTCCATCCCGTCGACCTGGAGCGCTTGACGGATGGGTTTAAGACCTTTGCGCTGACTGAAGCTCGTCATCGTAACTGTACCGCCTAACTAATGAATGGGCTGATCAGCCTCTCCCGTTCGAAAATGTCGGTGTTGGTCTTAGCGATTGTCCGGCGTTTCTAATGAGCTGTCAAGGTTTTCGATGGGATAGACATTGAGATGCGTCATTGCGAGCGACCGACGGGAGCGTGGCAATCTCAACGTCCTTGACGTTGCGAAGAACGGTGGGATTGCTTCGGTCGCTGCGCTCCCTCGCAATGACGTGGGCGAGAGACTCTCTGAGTAATGTCAGACAAATGAACTTGACTGGCTCGCCTGCCCGGCATATACTCTACTGGGGTAGGGTAGTAACGGTTGACGGTCGCTTTGGGGGCTGAGATGATCGACGAGGAGACGAAGCAAAAGGCGATGGCCCGTCTGAGTCGTATCGAGGGCCAGGTACAGGGCGTGCAGCGGATGGTGGGGGAGGACAAGTATTGCGTCGATATCCTGCTCCAACTTTCCGCCATCCAAGGCGCATTAGAGCAGGTTCGTAAGATCCTGCTTGGCCGTCACATCGAATCATGCGTTGTCGAGGCGATGGCCTCCGGGCGGGCGGAGGATCGCCAGAAGAAGATTGAGGAACTTCTGGAGGTCTTCGCACGCTACGGCCGGTAGAACAATAAGCAGCGTTCAGCTATCAGCCCTCAGCTTTCAGCAAAAGCACACAGGAAACAAGTAATCATTATCGTTCGGCGGGTCCAGGGTTTCCGGGGCCATTGGTCTTGCATCAGATGCTGACGGCTGAATGCTTATACGTGGCGAAGACACGAGATGCGATACGACACGATTGTAGTGGGCGGCGGGCCTGCGGGTGCAACGGCGGCGCTGACGTTGGTCAAGGCCGGCGCGAAGGTGTTGCTGGTCGAGCGGCGGAAGTTACCTCGCTACAAACCGTGTGGTGGCTGTCTGTCGCAACGGGTAGAACGGCTGCTTCCGTTCGAGTTGGGAAAGTTGATCGAGGAGCGGATCACCGGCCTTACCTTTACCTGGCGTGGTCGCGATCCCGTCGAGGCGACTTTTGCGGAGCCGGTGGCCCTCATGATCTGGCGCAATATGTTTGATCAGGCGCTATGTGACCATGCGGTTAACGCTGGAGCTGAGCTGCAGGATGGACAGACAGTCCGAGCTGTTAGGGCGTCAGCAAACCATGTCGAGGTCGATCTTGAAGGCAGGACAGTAACCGCTGATTTCCTGATCGGCGCCGATGGAGTGGCCGGCGTGGTCGCCCGGGATCTGTTTCCGGACCGCGATCAGCCTGGTCTCGTGGCGCTGGATGCGGAGCTTCCTTTGAACCGCGCGGCAGAGGCGAAGCTGAAAGGCCGGGTCATCCTTGATGTGGGGCAGGCGCCGGGAGGGTATGGCTGGGCCTTTCCGAAAGGCGGGGTGGCCTCTGTCGGCGTAGCGGTCGAGCGTCGAGCAGCGAAACGCGTCCAGTCGTGTCTTACGGCCTTCCTGCGCTCCAGTGGTTTCAGCGACCGCGGTGCGATGCGGACCACCGGGGCGCTGATTCCGATCCATTGCGACGGGACCCGCTCCCTTTACCGAGGGCGCGCCCTGCTCGTGGGTGATGCGGCCCGCCTGGTCGATCCCTTTCTCGGAGAGGGGATTTACTACGCTATCCAGAGCGGACAACACGCGGCACAGACTATTGTGACGGACGGCAGCCGTCACGGCAACCTCTCGTCATATCAGGCTGCGGTATCGAGGACGATCATCCCGAGCTCGAGGCGGCAGGTCGGCTGAGCCGGGCGGCCCATCGAGCTCCGTGGCTGTGGTTTCAGGTGCTCAAGCGGCGTCGTACGGTAATCGATCTCTACAGGAAGGTCTTGATGGGAGAAGCGAGTTACCGATGGTTCGAGGACATGGTGTGGGCGGGGACGCCTCGCTTCGTCGTCATGCTGTTTGGCCTCTGGGCGGGTCACGGGGCTCTCAGCGACAGACGCCAAAGGTCGGGAAGCTGGTAATGGCAAAAGATCCGATTTGTGGTATGGATGTGCTCCCGGAGGAAGCCGCCGGCACGAGCCGCTACAAGGGGCTGGATTACTATTTTTGTGCGGTGGGCTGTAAAGAGGCGTTCGACAAGTCGCCGGAACAGTATGTCACTGAACAGTTCAAGGTGCAAGGTTCGACGTTCAAGCCCCCAGATACCGTGGACCAAGGCTCCCGCACCCTTCGTGTCGTTGAGATCCCGATCAGAGGCATGACCTGCGCGTCGTGCGTGGCCCGGATCGAAGATGGTCTTTCAAGGCTCAGCGGAGTCGAGGCAGCCAGCGTCAACTTTGCGACGCAGCAGGCGACGATCTCATATGATTCCGAACGGGTGACCATCAATCGAATTGTCCAGGAGGTTCGGGAACTCGGCTATGAGGTAGCTGTAGCAGAACTGGTTCTGCCGATCCGCGGAATGTCCTGCGCCTCATGTGTGCAACATATCGAACAGGCGTTGGCGATAGTCCCAGGGGTGGTCTCTGCTTCCGTCAACTTCGCGACGGAGCGGGCGAGCGTCGCCTACCTCGCCTCAGTGACTCATCCGGCCGATCTGCGGCAGTCGATCGAGCAGGCCGGGTATCATGTCGCGGACGAAGCCGCCGCCGCCACTACGCCAGATCAGAAGCAGACGATTGCAGATGCGGAGATCCGTTTGCTTCGGACCAAGTTTCTGGTTGGGACGGCCCTGAGCCTCCCCGTTCTGGTGGGGAGCTTTCCAGACTGGTTTCCGTGGGCGCCGGCGCCGTTATCCGATCCTTACGTGCTCTTAGTCCTCACCACACCGGTACAGTTCTGGGTTGGCCGGCAGTTCCACCGGGGGTTCTGGGCCAGCCTGAAGCACCGAACCGCCGACATGAACACCCTGGTCTCGATCGGGACCAATGCGGCCTACCTCTACAGTGCGGCGCTCACCCTCTTCCCGGCGTCCATTGCGCCGGCGGGGATGGGGGCGATGACCTACTACGACACCGCCGCCGTTCTGATGACCCTGATCGTTATGGGGAGATGGCTGGAGGCCAAGGCGAAGGGCCGGACCTCGGAGGCGATCAAAAAGCTGATAGGACTTCGGGCGAAGACCGCTCGGGTGATCCGTGGCGACCTTACGCAAGATATCCCGGTGGAGGAGGTTCGAGTCGGCGATCTGGTATTGGTCAGGCCCGGAGAGAAGGTGCCGGTCGATGGGATTATCCGCGAGGGTCAATCGGCGCTCGATGAGTCGATGCTGACCGGGGAGAGTTTTCCTGTCGATAAGGGGCCGGGCGATCAGGTTATCGGCGCCACAGTCAATAAGATGGGCAGCTTCAAGTTTGAAGCGACGAAGGTTGGACGGGAGACCGTCCTTGCCCAGATCGTCCGACTGGTGGAACAGGCCCAGGGATCAAAGGCGCCCATTCAACGGCTGGTCGATAAGATCGCCGGGGTCTTTGTCCCGATCGTCCTGGTGATTGCGGTCGTCACCTTCGGGGTCTGGCTGATGTTCGGGGGGGAGCAGGCGTTTCTCATAGCCCTCTCGAACTTCGTAGCCGTGCTGGTGATCGCCTGCCCCTGCGCTCTGGGTCTCGCAACGCCGACGTCGATTATGGTCGGCATCGGCAAGGGGGCCGAGCACGGTATCCTGATCAAGAATGCCGAGAGCCTTGAACGGGCCTATCAGGTCAATACCATCATTTTTGACAAGACCGGCACGCTGACCATCGGCCAGCCGGTCGTCACCGACGTAGTTTCGAGTTTCGAGTCTCGAGTTTCGAGTTTTGAACCCGAAACTCTGCTTCGGCTGGCGGCCTCGGCGGAACAAGGCTCCGAGCACCCGCTTGGGCAGGCGATCATCGATCATGCCAAGGCGACGGGGCTCGATCTCGCCGAACCGCAGGAGTTCAAGGCAACGCCAGGACATGGCATCAGGGCCATTGTAGAGGGGCGAGAGGTTCTCCTTGGCAACGTGGCCCTGATGCAGCAGCGCGGGATCGACCTTTACGGGATGGATGGGCAGGCGGAAGTGTTGTCCGGAGACGGCAAGACGCCGATGTTTGTAGCCGTCGATGCCAGGCTGGTTGGTATTATAGCCGTAGCCGACGTCGTCAAGCCGAATTCGAGGGTAGTCGTGGCTGCCTTGCATGACTTGGGCATCGAGGTGGTAATGATCACTGGCGATACCCGTCGGACTGCCGAGGCCATCGCCAGGCAGGTTGGGATCGACCGGGTTCTGGCGGAGGTCTTGCCGGAACATAAGGCGTTGGAGGTGCGAAGGCTGCAGGAGCAGGAGAAGCTGGTGGCGATGGTGGGCGATGGGATCAACGACGCCCCAGCCTTAGCCCAGGCTGATGTCGGGGTTGCCATTGGAACGGGGACCGATGTGGCGATGGAAGCGGCCGATATCACCCTGATCGGGGGCGACCTGCGAAGTATTGTGACTGCGCTCCAGTTGAGTCGACTGACGGTGCAGAACATCAGGCAGAACCTGTTCTGGGCGTTCGCCTATAATGTGATCCTGATTCCGGTAGCCGCCGGCGTCCTGTATCCGTTGTTTGGGATGTTGTTGAGTCCGGTTGTGGCCGGCGCAGCCATGGCGCTTTCGTCGGTGACCGTGGTCAGTAATGCCCTTCGATTGCGGAGATTTCGCCCTATGGTCGTCGCGGCAACTTCATAGTAGAATCGAGTGACATCAACGTCTGACGTGCTACTGTAGTGTCGCTCATACGTCTTTCCATTTATTCTGGAGCCGTCATTCCCGCGAACGCGGGAATCCAGCGCAGACAGACTGGATTCCGGAGCCTGCCCCGGACCCGATCCGGGGTCAAGCCCGGAATGACGATTGCTGTAAAGGAACTTATGGAACACTACGCTGCAATAGCTGCTTGTAATCGGAATGCCGGTTCGGATTCGTTCGTTAGAGAGGAGGTGAAAACATATGGAGCATGATTCAGTGAAGCAGCCTGACCGGTCTACCTGTGCGTTGCATGCAGACAGGCGATCGGCGCTGCGGATCCTCGGCGGAGGTCTGGTCGGTCTCCTCATCGGACTGATCCCTGATGGGTCTGTCGCGGTCAGTATGGCAGGAGGTCTCGACGGCGGGCTGCTGCCGGGTGTTCCACGGCGCCCGCGCCCGGCTACGCCCTCACCGGCGTTGTTCAGTGGAAAGCTGGCGGAGACCTATCGGATTGCGAAGGAGGCGCCGGAACTGATCGAGCAGATGCCGTGTTATTGTGGCTGCTACGGAATGGCGGACCATCGGAACAACCTCGACTGTTACGTAGATCGGCATGCGGACACGTGAAGGATCTGCCAGGACATTACGCTGGATGCGTATGCCATGTACAAGCAGGGGAAGAAAATTCCGGAGATCAAGGTAGCAATTGACCGAAAATATGCAAGATGAGAGGAGAAAGCGATGGCCATAGATCCTGTCTGCAAGATGACGGTAGATGAAAAGCAGGCGGCCGCCACCGCCGTCTATCAAGGGGTGACCTACTATTTCTGCGCGGTAGGCTGCAAGCGGGCCTTCGAACAGTCGCCGGAAAAGTACCTGTCCAAATAGGGTAATTATTGAGTGACAGTCTGGCCGAGCAGTTTTCCTTTGAGGCTTTGGAAGATTAGCTGGCCGAGAACCTCCTGTGCCTGAATAGAAAATTTGCCCCCGCTTCCTTTCAGCCCAAGCTTCGCCAGGTCCGTTTGGGTATTGTATTTCCCTTTTAGAGTAAGGGGCTCGGTGCGTCCGTTAGATAGGACGGCCGAGGCCGTCCCTATAAGTGTTTTCCCATCTACGTTCTGAATATCCATGACCAAATTCCAAGTTCCGTCTTCTCCCGGCGGAAAGTCCATTTGGTCCGCATCGTTGAAGGACTGGCAGCCCCCCCCTTTGGCACAGATCTTTCCCTTTACAGTACCGATCAGCCGATTACTGGGTTTATCGACGTCATAGGTGTACGTGATCTTACCCTTGATCTTCACCACTTGGTAGCCATCCGTTGCGATTCCAATCAACTTCCCCTTCAGGACGGCGCGCGTAATATCGCCTGTCGATTTGATGGACCCGGATATCCTGAGGTCCGCTTCGACATAGATCCCGTCGTCCGTACCCGTCATCCTCCCTTGCCCGATGATCTTGCCTTTATCATCCTGGACGAGCGTTGTGAGGGCGGATATACCGAGATCAGACTCGTCATAACTGCCAGTAAGATCCCAGACACCGTGCTGCTGGTCGAAATGGTTCTCGTAGTGCCCCGAAGGTACGCCGGCGTAGGACAGGGCAGGCAGGAGAATCATGATCCACAGGCCGGAAACTCTTTTGATGAAGGCGGTAATCATCGCGACGTCCTCCCGCTGTCCGTTGTTGGTTACTTCAGTTGTGCCGCCTGTGCAATTTGTGCTTCCCTGCTTCGGATCGCAATCGCGTCGAGAGCCTGAAGAGACTGTGCGGTTCGTGCCTGTCTCAAAGCAATCACGGAGCCGAGTCTTATCTGAAAATTCTGGCCGTTGATAGAGAGTTCCGCCAGTTGAGGGGTCATCACTTCATCAAACTGCTTCGCAAGCGCAGGGTCACCTTCGCCAAAAGCCACTTGTGTCGCGAGCAACATCATTCCCGCCAGGCGGGCAGCCGTATCGCCATCACTGACGATCAGTGGAAAAAGAATAGTCGAGTCGATATGCTCCTGATTCTCGAGCGCCTGGTACATGCGGGCGCGAACCTCCGGTTGCGTTTCTATCCGTAATCGGTCAACGAGCGCTTGCGCCACATCAGCCGGCTCTTCCAGGTTGGCAATGCTCCACGCGGCGGCAGCGCGTACATCCGCGTCCTTCGATGTGAGAAATGTTGCCAGGAACGGCGCAGCATCGCCTGTCGCTTGCCCGAGCGATTCCAGCGCAAGAATACGCATTTCCGAATCGACGCGCGTTGATCCAAGATACGCCCGAAAGAAGTCTTCCGTCTGGTCAAACGACTGCCGACCCAAACCGGACAAGACAGCCTCGGCGATGTCCCGGTCTTGTTCGTTGCCGCCGAGCGTGATCAACGACTCGTACGCTTCGGGCGTCCCCACCTCGCCCAAGGCGAGGGCTGCTTCTGTTCGGACTGCGTGGCTATGTCGCTGGTCTCCAATGATCGCGGACAGAATCGTAACAGTCTCTCTATCCGCAGTCACAGCCAGGCCACGAACGGCGCCTCGAACCACGGTTTCGTCATCATCTTGCAGGAGGGAAAGGAGAAGTGATCTCGCCTGCGGGTGTCTGGAGTGTCCCAACGCTTCCGCAATAGTCGACTTCAGCGAAGGCGGCGCCGCCATAAGTGCTTGCCGTAAAGCTGCGATGGCGTCGGTAGAGCCGGTTTTCCCCAAACTCCAGGCTGCTTGCCGACGTACCTTCAGGGGTTTGGACGGATCAAGAAGTATTGCGGCCAGACCGGATACGGATTCGGCGCTGGCGTCGCGCACCGACTTTCCTTGGATCAGTGCGGAGACAATAGCCGCTGGAGTGTGTTCCGCCCCTGTCGCAAACGACCGGTTTTCACTATCCGAATACAAGGGAGGAACGGATGGTTTTACCGTACCAATTAGTGCAACTGGGGCTTGAACTCGATAGTAGGATGGGACGGCTAGAAAGAGCGCGAAAATAGCGGCCACCGATAGCGCCGAAATCAACCAGCAGGCGGACTTTCCCCAAGAGATCTTGACCCAAGTGAACCGGCACATGAAATGCGGAACTGTCATAGACGGCTCCTCTCCGGAACGAACCAAGATCACTCTTTGAGTGGGGAGTTATTTATCATAAGTGGATAAGTAATGTCAAGTCGTGTCTGGCGAAAAGCAATTCTATCGCGGACTGATACACGTGCGGCGACGTGAGGCTATGGAGCTTAGAGCCACAACGGGGTTCTGGCTCTAAGCTGCCCGAAGGGCGTCGACGATCTTCAGGCGCACTGCGCGCAGGAAGCCGCCGGCCAGCCCCATCGCCCGTCTGACCCACGGGTTGTGGCCAGCAATGGCCTACTCCATGGCGAGATGCTCCGCGTCGTGGCCATGGAGAGTTGAACAATCTTTCAGCAACCGTCTGTCCCGATTGGCCGCATCTGGATCAGCCAACCATTCCCTCTTCGGATTTCCGAAAAACCATCCATAAGGATACGGCGACTCAGCCTGCTCTTTTCATGTGTATCTGACGGTCGAGCTGTAGAGCCTGCTGCTGCATGACGATGATGGGAGCAACGCGGCGGCAAGCCCTACAAGCGAGTGTTTAGGCTGCATTGGTCAGTGACTCATCCATCTGTTTCTCGGATCGAAACTACTATTGGCATCAATTGGCCGTAGATTCGGTGTGATTCTTTTGCAGTTTGGGCACTGATAACGTTCGCGTGAATCTTGGCATCCAATGCTCAGCATAATTTGTGGTGGGAATGTGCATTCGCAAAGATCATACCCTAGGAGCCTGTCGGAGATAAATGCGCGCGGCACACATTATGCGGGCTGGACAAACGGGCCATCCGGGCTATGCTGGCCGCTCCTCGCACAGGCCGCCGCCGTCGACGCGGCGGAGGACGCTCAACCGGGGACGGGCCGGCATGGCGACGAGCTGCCCGCCGAGCTGACACGAGCCGACACCTCCGTATGTGAATCGGCTCCCCAGCCCCATACTAGGGAGCCCACGGTGCTACGCAGGTCGCCGGCTCGTCCATTATATCTAGATTGTTTAAAGTTAATATGTATTAACCGATCGGTTTGATTAATACAATCAGGCTGGCGCTCAGAGAAATATGGATATTGACATCAGAAGCGTTGCTTTTCAGAGTTGAAAAGGCACGCCTGAATATTTGTCGGTTGGCGGTTACCTCTTTTCCCTTAAACGAATGCGCCGATTGCCGCGTCATATTCTACATAACGCCGGACCACCAAAGAAGTTATAGACCGTCGATTTAGCTTCTTTCATGGCAAAACAGCTCCTACGCAACGTACGCTGTAGAACACGGATGACAGTTCATTCTACGAGGGTCAAAACATGGCTACAATTATTGAGTATACTGATCAAAAAAGACCTGCCAACAAATATCCCAACCGGATTATTTCACCACGTACACCGGGTCCATGCTGCTACTCGAAAATGGAACAAATTGGAGTCGAGCAACACGAAGAAGGTTGGAGTTTCATTTATAAGCGCTGCAAGAAGTGCGGGTTTGCCGTCCGTCACGTAACAGCCCGAATCTCACAAGTCTTTACAAAAAAATGTCCTCGCTTTGATCACCACCAACTCGTCGGTTTCCACAACTAGCGAGGCTCAAAAGTTGCCCTCCGTGTTGGACCGTACCTGTGCTATACTTTAGCGCCGAGTGAGAAACCGCACATGTGGAGTGAAGGGATGAACGTTGGTGGTCTGATTGAAGAAGCACAGGTGAGCGCTCTGCTTGATCTCGAAGAAGAGATTGAGCGGCTGAAAAAAGATTTACATGCGGTCGTGTTAGCGCATTACTATCAGGACTCTGATATTCAGGATGTCGCCGATGTCATCGGCGACAGTCTGCAACTGGCCCAGCAGGCCGCACAGACGAACGCTGAAGTGATCGTCTTTGCCGGCGTTCACTTTATGGCGGAGACGGCAAAGATTCTCAACCCTTCAAAACAGGTACTGCTCCCGGACTTGCAGGCGGGATGTTCTCTGGCAGAAGGCTGTCCTCCCGATCTGTTCGGACGCTTCAAGCAGAAATACCCGGACCACATCGTGATCAGCTACATCAATTGCAGCGCCGAGATCAAGGCGATGAGCGATATCATCTGCACCTCGAGCAATGCAGAAAAAATCATCAATCGGATCCCGAAGGAACAGCCGATTCTCTTTGCGCCCGATCAGAACTTGGGTCGTTATCTTATAAAAAAAACTGGCCGCGATCTGACGTTATGGCCAGGCACCTGCGTGGTGCACGAGATGTTCTCCGAAAAGAAGCTCGTGCAGCTTATGGTGCGCCATCCTCATGCCAAGGTGCTCGCCCATCCCGAGTGTGAAGCAGGCGTGCTTCAGCATGCCGACTACATCGGCTCAACGAGCGCGCTCCTGAGTTACGTCAAACAGAGCAAGGACACTGAGTTCATCATCGCGACCGAACCCGGCATCATTCACCAGATGGAGAAGGCCTGCTCGGATAAGACATTTATCCCGGCCCCTCCGGACGGGGATTGCGCCTGCAACCAGTGCCCCTACATGCGACTCAACACGATGGAGAAGCTGTACCTGTGCATGAAACACCGTGCGCCGGAAATTACGCTCGACGAAGAGCTTCGGCTTCTTGCCTTACGCCCCATCCGGCGCATGCTGGCCATGAGCTAAGGCCGTCTCTCCTGTATCTTCATGCCCCTCTCCCTCGTTCGGATCAGCCGTCAAGAAGCCCTCAAGCGGTTCCTTGAGGAAGACATCGGCCGTGGCGATGTCACGACCCTCGCGATCGTGCCGCCCGATCAACAGGCGATCGGCCATTTCGTGGCCAAGGCACCCCTTATACTGGCCGGGATCGAGCTGGTGGTCGAGACTCTCGCCATCATGGATGAAGGCATCGTGGTGGAGAACCGCCATCGTGACGGTGATGAGCTGCACGAAGGCCAGAGGGCCGCATCCGTCCGTGGTCAAGCCAGGGCGCTGCTGACCGGCGAACGTGTGGCCACAAATCTACTCCAGCGGCTCTGCGGAATCGCCACGCTGACAAGACGGTTCGTTGAGGCTGTCCGCGGGACGCAGGCGAAAATTCTTGATACGCGAAAAACCACGCCAGGACTACGGGTCTTTGAGAAGTATGCCGTAACCGTGGGCGGCGGGATCAACCATCGCTTTGGACTTGATGATGCGATCCTGATCAAGGATAACCATATCAGACTGGCCGGCGGTATCAGCGCAGCCATTGAAACAGCCCGACAACATGAGAGCCGCTCGCATCGGTTCGAGGTTGAGGTCGCTACCCTCGAAGAGTTGCAGGCAGCGCTCCGGTATGATCTTGACGCCGTTCTCCTCGACAACATGAACCCGGAAATGGTTCGACAAGCCGTGGCCTGCGTGCGCGCTCACGAGCACGGCAATAAGATCGTGATCGAAGCGTCAGGCGGCATGACCCTCGACAATGTCCGGGCATTCGCGGAGGCCGGCGTCGACTGGATCTCCATTGGAGCCTTGACGCATACCGCCCCAGCCGTCGATATGAGCTTCAAGATCTACCCCGCATGAAAACAGACATCCTCATCATTGGCAGCGGCCTGGCGGGATGTGCCGCGGCGCTGGCGGCCGCCAAACGGGACGTTGAGGTGACGCTGCTCACCCGATCGCCCCAGCCGGAGGAAAGCAGCACCTTCTGGGCCCAAGGCGGCATCATCTATCAAGGGGCAAACGACTCCCCCCAAAAGCTGGTAGCTGATATTCTCACCGCCGGCGCGGGTCTGAGTTCGCCTGAAGCAGCGGCGCTGGTCAGTCGCGAGGGTCCCCGGCTGGTGAAGGAGATTCTCATTGATGAGCTCGGGGTTCCGTTCGACGAATCGCCGGACCATTCGACTCGATGGGACCTGACTGCAGAGGCCGCGCATTCGCTTCCACGTATCCTGCATCATAAGGACCAGACAGGGTTGGCGATCCAGCGCGCGTTCATTGAACGGATAGCCTCATATCCGAGGGTCAAGCTGCTCTGCGCAGCGACCGCCGTCGATCTGCTCACGATTTCTCACCATTCGGCCGAACCCCTGGATGTCTATAAGGCCCCAACGTGCATTGGAGCGTACGCGCTGGATCAGACGACCGGTGAGATCTTTCCGATCCTCGCGAAGGAGACGATCCTGGCGACCGGCGGACTCGGCCGTGTCTTTCTGCATACCACCAATCCTGCCGGTGCCCGAGGCGACGGCATTGCGATGGCCTACCGGGCCGGCGCTCGTTGTATCAATATGCAGTACGTCCAGTTTCACCCCACCACGCTCTTCCATCCCAGTGGCCGGTTCCTCATCTCGGAAGCGATGCGAGGCGAAGGCGCCCGCCTCGTAGACGGTAGAGGGCGTGAATTTATGACTGATTATCACTCCGATGGATCACTCGCCCCGCGGGACGTGGTCGCGCGCGGGATCCATCAGATGATGCTGGAATCGGGCGAGCCGTGCGCCTATCTCGATATCTCTCACAAACCGGCCGATCAGGTCCGCGAACGATTCCCCGGAATCTATGCGCACTGTCTGAAGTACGGGATCGATATGACGAAGGAGCCCATCCCCGTCGTCCCGGCTGCGCACTACAGTTGCGGCGGCATTTCGGTTGACGAGTGGGGACAGTCAAACCTGCATCGACTGCGCGCCGTTGGGGAGGTCGCCTGCTCGGGGTTGCATGGCGCCAATCGCTTGGCCAGTACGTCCCTGTTGGAATGCCTTGTGTGGGGAACCCGTGCCGGCGCTCAGGCCGCAGCGTTCATCACAGGGGATGACGACTATTATTTTCCCAGGATTGCGCCCTGGCGATATGAACGCGAGCCGGTTGATCCGGCGCTGATCGCCCAGGACTGGCTCAGCATCCAACAGACCATGTGGAATTACGTCGGGCTCGTCCGCAGCGCTAAACGGCTGAACCGAGCCCATGAGATCCTGCGGGAACTCGGTCTTGAGATCTTACGGTTCTACGAGAAGGCCGAGGTCACCGACGCAATGGTCGGCCTTCGTAACGGTATTCAGACGGCGCTGGTCATCCTGCTGGCGGCTATGGAATGTCGGCAGAGCCGCGGCTGCCACTACCGGATCGACTGAAATAGCGGTCAGCCCTCAGCCTTCAGCACAAAGAAGCTGACCGCTGAGGGCTGACCGCTGAGGGCTGATACATGAAAGCTGTGCGATTCCATGAGCATGGCGGGCCAGAGGTTCTGAGATACGAAGACGCCCCTGATCCCGTCATCGCTCCTCATGAGGTGCTGGTAAAGGTCAAGGCCTGCGCCCTGAATCACCTGGATCTCTGGTGCCGAAAAGGGATGCTGGGGATGCAGATTCCCCTACCCCACATCTCCGGATCGGATATCGCCGGTGAGGTGGCGGCGGTTGGAAGTATCGTCACCCGCATTATACCCGGTCAACAGGTCGTCGTCTCACCGGGGGTGAGCTGCGGCCAGTGCATTCACTGTCTGTCCGGCCGCGATACCGCCTGCCGCACTTACGAAATCGTGGGCGGCTACCGGATCGACGGCGGCTACGCGGAGTATGTGAAGGTTTCAGAGGTCAACATTCTGCCGATACCGGAGGGAATGAGCTTCGAAGCGGCTGCGGCGTTCCCGCTCACGTTTCTGACCGCTTGGAACATGCTGGTCAATCTCGCGCGCGTCAAACGCGGTGATGACGTCCTGGTGATGGGGGCGGGAAGCGGGGTTGGAAGCGCCGCCGTCCAGATTGCCAAGCTGTTCGGCGCTCGCGTGATCGCCGCCGCCGGCGCCGACGAGAAGCTTGAGAAGGCTAAGGGACTCGGCGCCGACGAGACGATCAACTATGTTACCCAGGATCTGGTCGCCGAGGCGCGGCGCCTGACGGCCAAGCGAGGAGTGGACGTCATCTTCGAGCATGTGGGGGGCGCCGTGTTTGAAACACTCATTCCGGCTCTCGCTACCGGAGGCCGCCTCGTGACCTGCGGCGCGACCGCAGGCTACCTGGCCCAAACCGATATCCGATACCTGTTCATGCGGCAGTTGTCGATTATGGGCGGTTTCATGGGGCCCAAGGCAGATCTGCTGCAGATCGTCCGGGAAATGACGCGCGGAACGCTCACACCGATCGTCGATCGGGTCTTCCCGCTCAAGGACGCTGCAGCCGCGCAATGCGCGATGGAGGACCGCAAGCTGTTCGGCAAGCTGGTCCTGGCAGTCTAGCCACACGATAGACCGGCAGTCTGTCGGGACGTACATTAAGGGGAGTATGATGACGCTCAACGTCGCACATCGAGGAGCCTCGGCGCTGGCGCCTGAGAACACGATAGCCGCTTTTGAAAAAGCCATTGAACTGGGCGTCGACGCCATCGAGCTGGACCTGCACGTCAGTCGAGATGGGGAACTCGTCGTAATCCACGATCAGACGCTGGACCGGACCACTAATGGCCAAGGGCCGGTCCATGCCCATAGCGTGCAGGAACTCAAGCAGCTTGATGCCGGTCGCTGGTTTGGCGAGGGCTTTACCGGTCAACGAATACCGACCCTCGCTGAGGTCCTGGACCGTTTCGCCGGAAAGGTTGCGCTCGCGCTCGAAGTCAAGGCCGGGTCGGCCTTCTTTTGCGGTATCGAGGAGAAGGTGGTGGCAGTCCTGCGCGAGCACCAGATCATTTCACAGGTGGCCGTGGCGTCATTCGATCACTACGCGCTACGCAGACTGAAAGAGCTGGAGCCATCCATCCAGACCGCCGCCTTGCTCGTAGGGCGGCCGGTGTCGATGCCGATGATTGCGGAAGCGTGTCAGGCAGGCGCTATGGCCCTCGAATGCAGCCTTGTCACGAAAACAGAGGTTGAGGCCTGCCACGCCGCCGGACTTCAACTTGTGGTGTGGGTCGTGAATGAGCCGACTCAGATGGGCCACTTTATCGATCTGGGAGTCGACGGGATCATTACCGACAGACCCAACCTTCTACGTCAAGTACTGGCAGAGCGCGGCGAACCCCGCCCAAACCCTACACACTTGAAATAAGCCGCCGCTTCACACTGGTCTCAGCAGTCGACACCCCTGGATAGTCATGGCATCTGATCCAACACCCGGCGACTCAAACCGAACCTGGTGGCCCTTTATTCTCTTGGTCGGAGCGATCACTGCTGTCGTAGTCGCCGCGTTCTTCCTGATACTCTTATGATTACGGAACCCGGAACGACGGGTTTTTCTGGTTGCGCACCCGCGCTGCCTTACGCTATCTTAAAGGAGTCATCATCTACAACGCACCAATCCTGAGTTCGTCGATGTCCGAGTCTGTTAAAGGGGCGGTAAGACGCTCACACCGCATGGCCGCTCCTGAGGGTTCTCAAGAATTCCAATAGTGTATGAACCTTTATTGAGAGGCTTCGCTCCCTGGGCGCAGGCATGCCGTCGGTGGGAAAAGAAGTGACCGGACGTTCAAGGAGTACAGAATGGCGGGCACAGTTGCTGCCATGAACCAAGGCTTGGACCGGCCTTGGTTCGCCTACTATGACCCGTGGATTCCAAGGCACCTCGAGTATCCGGATATCCCGCTCCATCGTTTTCTCACAACCTCGGCCAGGAACCATCCCGATCGAACCGCGATCATCTTTTATGGCAGGAGACTCACCTATCGCGCCCTGGACGATGCCGCCACACGATTTGCTGCCGCCCTTGCGGACCGCGGACTGGCCAAAGGCGACAGGGTCTCGCTCTTTCTCCCGAACTGCCCCCAGATGGTGATCGCCTACTACGGCACATTGCGAGCTGGTGGACTCGCAGTCTCGACCAGCCCGCTCTATTCCACACGAGAGCTGGAACATCAACTGAACGACTCCGGCGCCGAGACTATCGTGGTATTGTCGAAACTCTACCCGCTCGTCAAGGAGGTTGCGCCAAGGACCGGCCTCAAACGGATCATCGTCGCGAATATTAAGGAGTATTTCCCACCCATGCTCCGGCTGCTCTTTACGCTCCTGAAGGAGAAACGCGAGGGGCATCGACCTCCGATAGAGCGACGGCCTGGAACGGAGTGGTTTTCGGAGATGCTTGCCTCCGCTCCCGCGACGCCCCCCGCAACCACAGTCGGCGCTGACGATCCGGCGCTGCTGCAATATACCGGAGGCACGACAGGCGTGGCGAAGGGCGCGATGCTCACGCACAGGAATCTGGTGGCCAATACAATGCAGATCGCCGCATGGATGATGAAGCCTGCCGCCCGCTCAGTCGAGGGAGAGAGCGGCGACGCTGAGGTCTTCCTCGGGGCGATCCCGTTTTTTCACATCTATGGGATGACGGTAGTCATGAATCTCTGTATCTCGCTGGGCCACACGATGGTACTCTTGCCGCAATTCAAGACACAGGAAGTCCTGGATACGATCGCCAAATACCGACCCACCCTCTTCCCAGGCGTCCCAACGATGTACGTAGCCATCAACAATCATCCCGATGTCGGCAGGTACGACCTCCATTCGATCAAGGCCTGCCTGAGCGGGGCTGCGCCATTACCGATTGAGGTTGCCAACAGATTTGAAGCGTTGACCGGCGCTCGCCTGGTGGAGGGGTACGGTCTGACTGAGGCCTCGCCGGTCACGCACGCCAACCCGCTGTTTGGCGCCAGGAAGGTCGGGACGATCGGCCTGCCGCTCCCGGACACCGACGCCAGGATCGTAGACCTGGAGACCGGTGAGCGCACGCTGCCGTCGAAAGAGATCGGCGAGGTGGCGGTCAAAGGCCCCCAGATCATGGCCGGCTATTGGCATCAGCCCGGCGAGACCGCCATGGTACTCCGGGATGGGTGGTTGTACACAGGCGACATCGGCTATATGGACGAGCAGGGCTACTTCACCATCGTCGACCGGAAAAAGGAGATGATCATCGCGGGCGGTTTCAACGTCTATCCTCGGGAGGTTGAAGAACCGCTGTATGAACACCCGGGGGTCAAAGAGGTGGTCGCCGTTGGTCTGCCCGACCCCTACCGTGGAGAGACAGTAAAGGTGTATGTCGTTCTCAAAGAGGGGGAGCGCGTCACCGAGCAGGAGATCATCGACTTTTGTAAGCCGCGGATGGCCAAACACAAGGTACCCACCCTGGTCGAGTTCAGACAAGAGCTGCCAAAGACACTTGTGGGTAAAGTGCTCCGTCGCGCCTTGCGTGAAGAAGAGATGGCTAAGCGGAAGTCACAAGACGTCTGAAACGACTTGGGCGCTGGAGACCGGTCCAAGCATTTCGCCGGATGTGTGATGCGAATTATTCCGCCGCCGATCCGCAACATGAAGCTCCGCGACCAGTTGAGCGATCTGTTGAAGGAGGCGCTTCGAAGGGAAGGTCGGGCTGGACCGCTATATCTACTCCGCTCGTTCGAGGATATGGTGAGCGGGCAGAGGCAGCCGGCCCTTGAAGGCCAGTTGCACGCGGAGTTGTCCGCAGCAACCGACAGGATTGACGCCTATCGCCGGGTGTTGGAGCGAGTATCACAACGGAGGTGGGGTTCGACCGCTCCAGTGGAGCGAGCATTGGAAGAGGCTGCGCATCTTTTTAATGAGGGTCTCTTCTTCGAGGTGCACGAGGTCCTGGAGGCGGTATGGCTCACGCAAGCCGACGGGGTACGTCTCCTGTTGCAGGGGCTCATCCAGATCGCAGTCGGATTTCACCACCTGGAGAACCACAATCTCAGAGGCGCTCTGTTCCTCCTGTGGGAAGGAAGTGAAAAGGTTAAGGAATATGGTTCGGATCGGTCCGGTGTGGGATTGGATCGGTTTCTGGCGCAGGTCGAATGCGCCCGACAGTCGATCGAATCGCTTGGAGAGACGGCGTTCGACCGCTTCGATCGCTGGATGATCCCGATAATGCCGGTCATCAGAATATACTGTCGGACGTGAGGTCTGTCGAATGAATCTCCGAAAACTATTGTCCCATACAGTCCTCGCCTACCCAAGGACCGCCTTGGTGATCGCGGGGCTACTTTCATTGCTCTCAGTCTGGGTGGCGATTGCACGGCTGCGTTTCACCTCCACACATCAGGCGCTATCCTCTCTCAGCGGAAGAATAGGCCAGGTTCAAGAACGCTACAATGAGGCGTTCGGCGACCCGGACCAGGTCGTGATCGTCGTTGAGGCCGCCGACCAGGAACAGGCCAAGCGCTATGCCGCTGTCCTTGCAGGACGGCTGGAGGCGTCGGCGGATATCGAGGAGGTCATCTATCGCTTTGATCTCACGTCACTGGAAGATCATTTTCTGATGTACCTGACCCCACAACAGCTCGGCGATCTGCGGAGCAAGATTGAGGAGCATGCCGCGCTCCTCAACGAGCTGTCGGCCAGGCCAAGCGTGAATCGCCTGTTTCAACTGATCCATCGAGAGATCAGTTCGGCGTTGGTCGGTCGTCTGTTCACCGGCTTCCTGGGCGAGGAGGAAGAGGGCGAGGTGAAACGTCCCGTGGAGCTTCAGCCGCTTATCGCGCTGCTCACGCAACTTGAAGCGTGGGCAAGCGGTCCTCGGAGCTACACGTCGCCGTGGGAGCAGTTCATGGTCGAGGCGGACGAGAACGGCGACCGGGAAGGCTACCTGTGGTCGGACAACAAACAGCTCCTCTTCGTCCTGGCGACCGTAAGGGCTGATACAACAAGCCTGATCAAGTTTGAACGACCGATTCACACGATCCGTCAGGAGATCCGGTCGTTGCAAACCCGATATCCGGGGGTCAAAGCCGGGGTGACGGGAGGTCCCGCCCTCGAATACGATGAGGTGACCGCTGCGCAGCGAGATTCCGGCCTGATGACCGCCATCTCACTCGGCGGTGTGGCCCTGTTAGTGGTGTTGGTTTTTCGCAGCGTGTTCAGGCCTGTCATGGGGTTGATTGCGCTGGTCATGGGGGTCTGCTGGGCCTTCGGGTTCGCCGCCGTAACGGTCGGCCATCTGAACATGATGTCGATGGTGCTGGCGCCGATGTTGATCGGCATCGGGATGGACTACGGGATCCATCTCGCGGCCCGGTACGAAGAGGAGCGAGGCGCAGGCCATACCGTTCACGAGTCGCTGGAACAGGCCTTCGAAGGCGCCGGTCCGGGGATTCTGCACGCGGCCATCACAACCTCCGTCGGTCTCTTTGCGCTTCTTTTGACGGGGGTCAGCGTGTTGCAAGAACTGGGCCTGATCACCGGGTGCGGCCTGCTGCTGACACTGGTTTCGACCTTTGTCGTGTTGCCCCCGCTGCTGCTGTTGTGGGATAAGCGGCCCGGCATGGATAGTTCGGCGGGACGCGCTGTGGCCGCCGTCGAAGGGCACACTATTGAAGTCAAGATCGGTGAAGCGCATTTCCCGCTGCCACACCTGCCGAAGCCCCCGGATTTTATGGAATTCTGGTATCGCCGGCCCCGCACCGTCCTTCTCCTGTCGGCAATCGCGACACTGGCGGCCCTTTATGCGATGAACCGCATTGAATTCGACGGCAACGTCCTCCACCTTCAGGCGGAAGGAACCGAATCGGTGGACTGGGAGCTGAAGATCATCAGGCAGTCCGAACGCTCGACCATCTATGGAGCGATTCTGGCTGAGAGCCTCGAAGAGGTCAGAACAAAGACAAACGCCCTCGAAGCCCTTCCCTCGGTGAGTAAGGTGGAGAGCATCGCGATGCTCATCCCGGAGGATCAAGAGCGCAAGCTCATGCTGGCCCGCGAGCTGAAACCTTTCCTGGCCGGGGTGGACCTTGCAAAACTTCCCAGGCCGGAACCGGTTGATCTCGATGAGCTGCTGAACACGTTGCAGCGGATTAAGGCCAAGATGTTGACAGCCGAGGATGCGGAGAAGTGGACCGGGAAAGAGAAACCGCCCATCGAGCAGATGGCGCGCGTACGACGCCTGGTCGATCAATTTGAGCGGCGGCTTCAGCAGCGCGGCTCCGCAGAGGTTCGTCGCAGGCTTACTGTCTTCCAGGATAAACTGTTTGACGATTTCTACGATAAGATGTCGCTCCTCGACAGGGCCGTGACCTCCGGTCCGGTGCAACTCGATGATATACCCAATGATCTGAAAAAACAGTTTGTCGGGCGGGACGGTTCATATCTGATTCGAGTGTACCCGAGAGGCGACCCGTGGGAGTTCGCCTCACAGACGACGTTCGTACGCGAGCTGAGAACGGTGGATCCTGACGCGGTCGGCGACCCGGTCAAGGGGTACGAGGTCATTTCGGCGATGAAGCAAGGATATCAACAGGTGGGGATCTATGCATTGATCGGGGTGGCCGTGCTGTTCCTGGTGAATTTACGTGATATTCGCTACTTTCTGTTGGCCAAGGTTCCGCTGCTGATCGGCGCCATCTGGATCGCCGGCCTGATGGAGCTCTTCCAGTTGAAGTTTAACCTGGCCAACCTGATTATCATCCCGCTGATCGTCGCACCGGGAGTAGAAAACGGTCTGTTGATTATCCATCGCTTCCGAGAAGAGGGGGAGGCTGCCATACTGCCCAAGAGCATCGGAAAGGGTGTGGCGCTCTCGTCCTTGACAACCATGATCGGCTTCGGTAGCCTCCTTATTGCTCACCACCGCGGCGCATCCAGCATCGGTCTGCTGGTCACGCTGGGCGTGGGGGCCGTGTTGGTGGTCTCTGTGATTGTGTTGCCGGCCCTCCTCACTGTTGTTGCGAGACGCCCGTTAAAACAAGCGGTGTTGGGTTCAGGATTCCGAGCCGAACACGCTCCCGGATATGTTGAACCGAGCGCTCAGAATATGGAACAGGAAACGATAGTCAACTCAAAGGAGAAGTGATATGTCGGGCGTCATGAGGTCGACCGCACGAACCGGTGTGCTGAGTGGAACCCTCGCGCTGGGATTGTTGGTCTTGACGGCGTTCGCCTCCGCGAGCGAAACCACCGATCACGTCAAGACCGAGCTGGATCATCTCGCGGGTATTGTGCAGGACCCGGCCTTACAGGAAAAGGCCAAGGAAGAAGCGCGGAAGTCGATGGTCAGGGAGCGGATCTTACGCTGGTTCGACATACAGGAGATGGCGCGCCGCTCGCTGGCCAACCACTGGGCAAAGCGATCAGGTCAGGAACGGAAAGAGTTCGTAGAACTGTTCGGGGACCTGTTCGTCGAGTCCTACACAACCCTCGTGGCCGATCACCTCGGCGACCAGCAGGTCACCTACCTCTCGGAACAGATTGACGGGCAGGACGCCGTCGTCAAGACCAAGTTTCTCTCAAAACGGAACGAGCCGACGTTTGTTGACTTTACCCTCCTTCGCCGCGGTAACGTCTGGGTTCCCTACGATGTGGTGATCGATGAGGTCAGCATCGTGGGAAACTATCGCATCCAGTTCGATAAAGTCATCCGGGGCCAGTCATATGAAGCCCTCGTCAAGAAGATGCGGCTCAAGCGAGAGTCGGAGGGGTTGGGACCGGCGGCGAAAAAGGGGTCAATGTAGTCCCGTCGCCTCAAGCCTCGCCCATACCTGTTCGATACGCGTCACTGGATTCGTAGTAATCAAGTCCGGAGTGGTCAAGTACTTCCTCCCCCACCAGGATGCGCAACGTATTGGTTAACTTCAGATGCTGGATGAACAGGTCGTGTTCCGGCTTCAGGTCGGCTCTGGACATAGGCGACTTGAAGTAGAACGAGAGCCATTCCTGAATCCCCGATAACCCCGCCCGTTGGGCCAAGTCCAGAAACAGCGCCAGATCGAGGGCTACCGGCGCCGCCAGGATAGAATCCCGACAGAGAAAGTTGATCTTGATCTGCATCGGCTGGCCGAGCCAACCGAAGATATCGATGTTGTCCCATCCCTCCTTGGCATCGCCGCGAGGCGGATAATACTCGATCCTGACCTTGTGGAATACCTGGCCGTACAACTCCGGATAGAGCTCAGGCTGCACGATAGCCTCCAGCACCGACCCCTTACTGACCTCCTTGGTCCTGAACGATCCCCGATCATCCAATACCTCGCCGTCCCGGTTACCAAGGATGTTGGTAGAAAACCAGCCGGCCAGCCCCAGCATCTTCGCCTTCAGCCCAGGTGCCACTACGGTCTTGAGAAAGGTCTGGCCGGTTTTAAAATCCTTTCCGGCAATCGGAACATGGCGCTGACCCGCGTACTCAACCAGCGCCGGGATATCAACCGCGAGACTGGGTGAACCGTTCGCGAAGGGGACACCGGCAGAGATGGCGGCATAGGCATAGATCATACTTGGAGAGATTTCCGGGGCGTTCGCCTTCAGTCCGGCCTCAAACGCCTCAATCGTCTCGTGAACCGGCGCCGGTTGTGTGAACACCTCTGTTGATCCGCACCAGACCATTACGGCCCGCTGGATCCCTTCCCTTTGACGGAACACTTCGATATCCTCGATCAGCATGTCCGCCAAGTGCTTTTTGGTCGTCCCGGATTTGAGGTTAGTCCCTGAAAGTCTTCGCACGTAGGCCTGCTCAAAGACTGCCGGCCACGGTCTGACCGTCTCCAGTTGGTCTTTGACCTGGTCCAGCATCTCTCGTGGCAGGACCCCGGCATGGCACGCGGTCTGATAGGCGTTCTCGGGAAAGATATCCCAGCCGCCGAAGACCAGATTATTCAGATCTGCAAGGGGAACAACATCCTTAATCAGCGCATAGCGAGGACTGGTCCGCTTACCCAGACGCATTCGCTGCATCTGCGTCAGCGAGCCGTACGGTTGAGAGAGTCCCTTGTTGATCAAGTGGACTCCTGCGATCAGCGTAGTCGCCACCGCCCCCAATCCTGGGATCAGTACTCCCAACTTGCCATGAGGGGGCGCAATGTCTCGCTTCAATTCGGGATAGAATGAACTCCTTTGACTCATGCCTGTACCCTTTCCCTATATGAGTTCCACAATATGACCATGAAAAAGATCGGCGCCCCAACCGCCGCGAGCATCAGAAACCAGTGGGCCTTTCCGAACGCCGAAAGGAGCACCACAAGGTAGATGAAATCCCGCCTTGCGAGGGCATCGGCAAGATTCGAAAGACGGGACGAGGCCTCAGCGGTCGTGGTAGACGTAAAGAGCGGTCCCTCTGAGGTCTTCTGCCGCATCGTCTGTCGGTACACGAATCCCGCCGACAGGAGGCCTCCCACCGTTGCCGAGCAGGCCAGCAGCAGGGGCAACAGCGCCCCGTCGACCATCCACCATCCCAGACCGATACAGACAAACACCGCCGAGTGTACGGCATTATCCCCCCAGAAATCCAGGAGACCGCCAAAGCGGGATTCCAGATATTTGAGTCTGGCGATCTCCCCATCGCAGCCGTCAAGGATCGAATGCAGCAGGAACAGCAGCGCGCCGACCAGTTGATACGCGGGCGTGGACGAGAGGAAGAACAGTGCCCCCACGACACCTATTGCCACGCTCACAGCGGTCATCTGATTCGGGGTGATGTCCGTCCCTACGAGGCGTCGCGTGACGGCCAGCGAGATCTTCCGTTCGACATGCCTCGACATGAAGCCTTCCGTATCCTTAATCAGGCCGCGTAGAAGCCACTCCTCCGCGTTATTGAGATCCCCTCGATTCGAGACCTCGACCCAGCGTGTGTTGTCCGGCATGGGGGCTGCGCTGCGGTACGTCTGCTCCAGCTCCGCGAATAGCGACAGGATATCGTTCGCACGTCCAATCATCGACAGAAAGGCCTTGGGATCAGCCGTCTCAACGGCAGCGATCCCGCTCGTCAGCACATACGCCGTCTCGACCTGTAGCGGGATCTCCCCCAGATGCCTGAGCAGTGAAGGGTGTGGGAGAACGTTCGAGGCGAGTACCAGGATACGGCTGGAGCGCTGATTATCGGCCAGCCGAGTTGGAGGCAGCGGCGCCGCCGTCGTTCCCTTCAGCAGCCTCTCACTCCCGAATGACCCATCATCCACGACCAGGATATCCCGGTGACCGGCACGAGAGACCGCCATAACAATCCGCCGAAGCAACGGAATGCCCAGCACAACGGTATCCGGGCCAACCTCGCCCGAACCTTTTGAGAGCACGATCACCACTGTCGCCGCCTTGCCGATCATGAGTTTACACCGCCTTAAGGCAGGGTTGAGGGTTCAGGGTTTGAAGGAAAACGCGGGCCTTGCAACCATACCCTACACCCCATACCCCAAACCCTGGTCCTATAGCGCCAGCGCCTTACCTCCTTGCCCGTGCGATTCCTTTGCGAGGTGCAGAAGCTGCGCACAGAGTGACGCCTCGGCGAGATTCTTTCCCTGCTGCGCCTCACCCGAGATTTCTCCAAGAAAATCGTCTCGGACGCGACTGAACCAATCCGGATGGTGGGAGCCCTGCGAGAGCGGCTGCTCGAAGGTCCAGCACTGTTCGGCTCCTGCACCAGTCAGGCGTAAGGTGTCATCATCGACGTGGATCGTACCGAGGGTCCCCTCGATCACGGCGCTGTTGTTCCGTAAAGACGATGCCCACGTCAGAAAAATCTCGACTGTTGCCTCGGAAGAGTTTAACCGAACAGTCGCTGTGTCCTCAACGGGCCATTCCGGATGCGTCCGCTTTTCGAGTACGGCAGAGATCGTCCCCGGCGTTTGACACAGCCAGGACAGGACAATGTACAGCGCATGCCAACCGTGATCAAGCAGGATGCCGCCGCCCGCCATCGCCGGATCAAGCCGCCAGTTAGCAGGTATTGCGCCCTCTCGACTGAGCTCAGGACAGGCCTCAGCGGAGCCCTGAGGTCCAACCGCGACCGACGGTTCGCGGCGAAGCACCTGCCAGCGTATGCGCCGTACGATCCCGATCGTCCCCTCCCGGATCAGTGCGGTCGTCTTCGAGATGATCGGTGCGTAGAGCCAGTTGTGGACGGTATACAGGACGCGTCCGCTCTCCACCTGAGCGCTTCTCACCAATTGCAACTCACCGGGAGAGAGTACGAGAGGCTTCTCGCACAACACATGAAGTCCCCGTCGGAGAGCCATCTGGCTGATGGATGCGTGGGTTCCCGGAGGCGTGCAGACATCCAGAAAATCGAGGGCCTCTGCGGCCAACATCGCCGAGACACCGGTATAGAAGCGGGCTCCCGGGAGTCGCCATCGCTCCTGAGCGAGCCTCGATTCAAGGGCATCAACGGCGGCAACCACCTTGGCCTGCCCGCATCCTTCCCATCCCGGGAGGTGCCCGTTAATTGCCACATTGCCAAGACCGATGATGGCGCCTTTCAACATGACTTAAAGCAGGGTTTAGGGGTTAGGGTTTAGGGTAGAGGAAAACCGGCCAATCCTCGTCCCTACCCTCTTTACCCCATACCCTACCCCCTGTACCCCGTCTTTTCCAGTTCGGCAAACGCCTCATCGAGGATGGCCAGACCGTCCAGCGCCTGAGCCTCAGTGATGACAAGCGGCGGGTTGATCCGGATGTTGTGGGAATAGCACATGGCGAGCAGTCCCCGTTTGAGGCAGCTCTGAAACAGCCTCTGGGTGAGAGATTTTGGAAGCGGCTCTTTGGTCTGTCTATCCTTCACCAGTTCGATCCCCAGCAAGAGCCCTCTACCCCGCACGTCGCCGATAAACGGGTATTTCTCCTTCATCGCTTCCAGGTGCTTCAGCATGGCCGCGCCGACGCGCTTCGCATTTGCGACAAGCTGCTCCTTCAGAATCACCTCGAGGGTAGCCAGTCCGGCTGTCGACGCGAGCGGATTGCCTCCATAGCTTGAGGAGCTGCCGCTCGGATTGCTGAAGGGCTTATTCGCCATCAGTTCTTGTGTCGAGATGAGCCCGCTGACCGGGAATCCTCCGCCTATTCCCTTGCCGACCGTCATCACATCGGGCACAATCGGCTCATGATCGCATCCCCACATCGAACCGGTGCGGCCGAATCCTGTGAGCATCTCGTCGGCGATCAGCAAGGCGCCACACTCCTTGGCAATCGCCTGCACTGCGCCCAGGAATCCCTGGGGCGGAATGACGTTCCCGGCGGTCCCTTGGATCGGTTCCACAATGATCGCGGCAATCTCGCCCTGAGTCTGATATCGGATCACGTCACGCAAGAAGTCCGCACAGGCGAGACCGCAATCGGGATACCGGAGTTTCAGAGGACACCGATAACAATTGGCGTACGGGGTGCCGTACAGGCCGGGCATGAAGGGTCCCAACTGTTTCTTGAAGTCGTCCCCCAACAGTCCAAGGACCCCGCCCGTCTTGCCATGGAATCCGCCCCAGAACCCGATAAACTCGAACCGCTTCGTCACCGACTTCGCCAGTCGGAACGCGCCCTCAACCGCCTCCGCGCCACCGGAAAACATCTGGATCCGCTTGAGTCCTCGCGGCGTCATCGACGCCAGCAGCGTCAGAAATCGGGCCCGGTTCTCGGTGGTGAAGCTACCGAACGTCAGCCGCTCGATCTGGGCCTTCATCGCCTCAACATAGTGCGGGTGCGTATGCCCGATGCTCCCCACACCGATTCCGGCCATAAAATCGAGATACCGGTTGCCGTCCTCATCGATCAGTGTACACCCTTCTCCTTTGGCCATCGCCAGCCCGGAATACAGCGCAATCGACTGCAGGCCTGGCGCCATATGGCGCGCCTCCCGCTTAACGATTGCCCTTGACCGCTTTCCGGGAATATTTCGCTTCATGGGCGTGTGTCCTTTCTGACGCGATGCAGCAGCCATGCCGCAATCCTGGAAGCCGCCTCCTCACGAAACAACGCAAACGACGGCCAGGCATTGATATCGATAAGGAAGATCTCTCCGTTAGGTGTGATGATGGCATCCCCCCCGTAGACCTCAAGTCCGATGGCGGCAGCCGCTTGTTGCGTGATGGTCTGCAACGCCTCCTCGGAAAAGGGATACCGTGCCAGCTCCTGATCCCGGTGATAGAACCACCTGAACCAGGTATCCTCCTGATGGCCCGCAGTTGGCTTTCCGATCCCGTAGAACTTAATCAGATCTCCCGGAACGTGCTGTTGCAGGACCACATGAGAGATGCCCCTGTCGTGAAGCGCCGCCAGAGCCTCCCGGAGTGTTTCCGAAGACGGTACCAGTTCGACATCTCCGGATTGGGTATTGTGGACATCGGCTCGCTTGATCCAGATCGGGAAGGAGCCAGCCCCCAGTTGTGGCGGAGGATGGCCGGGACCGGATGAGCTACTCGAGATCACCTGACTCCTTGGGATTGGAACTCCCGAGGCGGTAAGGAGCGGGATCATGCGGTCCCGGTAGGTATTCAGCACAGCCCCCAGAGGATTGACATGCGGAATGCCTTTCGTCTCCAACGGTTCAAGCAAGCCGAGGGCCTGGATCCGCTCGCACATCAAAAATACAAGCGAAGGAGAAGGATGATCGGCTTCTCCGAGTTCCTCAGGCGTCTTGAGATATACCTGATAACCGGCCGCCTCGATATGTTTGGCCACAAGCCGCAGGATTTCAGTATCATCGAATTCCCGACCAGGCGAGTGCTGCCGTTCACGATAAATCCCCAAAAGATATGGAATCATGAGGCGCTGTCTCCGTTCTTAAAGCAGTATTCAGCTTTCAGCTATCAGCCTTCAGCCAATACAACAAATACTAAAGAAAAGAGGAACAATCCAGAACTGCCTGGACGAGGTACTGGGTATGACCCCGGTTCTTCCCTATCTAGCTGACCGCTGACTGCTGACTGCCTTCTTTTCCTGCTCTCTTAGTAGGGTTTCAGCCAACTGAAGATCCTCGGCGCGATCGACGTCGATGACCTGGTCGATGACCACCCCGTAGACCGGCTCTCCGCTGGCTACCAGCCATGTCAAAAAGTCTCGAAGCCGCCCAAGCGTATCCGGATGAGGGGCTTTGGCAAAGACGGAGCCGGAGATCAGGTAGAGTCCGGCCGTCACGACGTTGCCCGAAGCGCCGCCTATGGCCGTGACGCGCCCGGAAGGATCAAGGGTCACCCACAGAGGCTTCTCGTCGGCCACAAACGGCGTCACGGCCAGGACAACGGAAGCCTGACGGCAGCGCCGGGCCTGATCGACGAACCGTCGGAACGCCGGTTCCGGACAGATCCAATCGACGGTCGACATGAGGATGAGGCCTGGACCGGATCGCCTGCCGATCTCCCAGAAGCTCTCATACGATGAGCGCGTCGTTTTCACAACGCAGTGAATGTCGAGATCCGGAAATCGCTCCCGGATATATGCGGCACACTCCCGGTTATCCTCGTTGAAGATGATTCGTAGCTGCGTGATTCCGGCCTTTATAAAATTGCCCACTACCCGCTCTGTCAGCGGAACACCCGCCACAGGCACCATCGGCTTCGGCATCCGCAGGCCGTCCCGTTTCAACCGGGACCCTTCTCCTGCTGCGATAATGCCCCCTGTCAGGACCTGTCCAGAAAGTCCCTCATCCTCGTCCTGAAATCCCCCCTCTCCCCCCTTTTCAAAAGGGGGGTTGGGGGGATTTTGCTGAGAGTCACAGCTCTCATGCCCACCGGCGAGCCGCGAGTCCATGCCGTACTGTTTCACAGCAGTATCTCCCGAAGATCCGATAAGGACTTAATCACGGGATCATCCGGACAGCAGGGCGCGAGGAGAGGGCCGGGGTGGTCCGAGACCAGCCAGATATGGGGCATCCCAAGATCCTTCGCCCCCTTCATATCTCGAGGCAGCGAGTCCCCGACGAATATCGCCTCTTGTGGGTCGAGTCGTAACTGCGCCAGCGCAGCCTGAAAGATCTGCGGGTCCGGCTTGATAAAGCCAACGCAGGCCGAGTCAATCAATACACTCATCAATGGGGCCAGCCCTGTTTCCAGGCACACTTGATCGAGATTGCCGTAGAAGTTCGAGACGATGCCCAGTCGGAATCGCGCCGACAGTTCACGCAACACTCCAATATTGGAACGAATCTTATCCAGCGAGTCCTGTAAAAACCGATCGCGCAGACGCAATGCCAACTTCGGATCGGCCATATTCAGCGCCTCCAGCACGCCGGTGACCAGAAGCAGGAGGCTCTCGCGTAGTGAGCAGCCTGACAACCTCCGCGCCACCAACGCGTCATCGGCAGCATAAAAAGCCCGATCGTATCGATCCCGGTCGACTTCCACATGTTCCGCGAGGTAGAGCGGATAGAATCGGTCTTTCCAGGCGATTCCGTCAGCGTCCAGCGTGCCACCGTAGTCGAACAGAACCGCCTTCGTCGAATCGTTCACCGCCATCAGCCTGCCGCCTGTCTGGATACGCCGCCAATCCCGAGCAACCCCGCGAGAATGAGCAGGGGCCGCAACACAAAGCCGAACCGTTTGACGCCGTGCATCATCATGGATAACCTGGCTGCAGGATGGTCATACGCGTATACGGCTCACAACTGCTCCATAAAGGACGCGATTTCATCGAGCTTGACGTTTTGTACGGCGATCTCGGGCGTATAGATAACCTCATCGGCCGCCCAGACCAGGGTTCCCTTGACCTCCTTACCGATCCCGACGATGTTGGAGAGGATCGAGAGGATGTTGTCGTTGATTCGCACCGTATTCGGTTTCAACGGCGCGACGATTCGCCCGTCCCTGATGATGTATGAGTCGCCGACAACCGTACAGGTAAAGTCTCCCGCCCGCAGTCCATTGATCGGATAGGTATACCAGATCCGGCCGACGAGCAGGCCGTCTTTAACGGTGCCGATCAACTCCTCCAGGCTCTGGTCTCCGCCCTGTACGATAGCATTTGTGGAAGCAATGCCGGGTTGAACACCGAACTGCCGGCCGCCGCCTGCCCAGAACCGGAACCCGTTCCGCGGGACGATGGCGCCGCCGTGCTCATTCGGGTCTACCCCCAGCTTCTCTACGCGCCTGGGATCTTTCAGGATCCGCTGTTGTTCATAATAGCTTGCGAGCAGCCCGACCAGTTTGCCTCGCTGGATCAGCCGTGTTTTCCCCGTCGGCAGTCCTTCACAGGTGATCCCCTTGCTGCCCATCAGCCCACGCTGCGCGCCGTGATCGTACAGGGTCAACCGCCTCGATGCCACGCGCTTGCCGAGCCGTCCCATGAACGGAGAGCTGTCGCTGTAGAAGTTGCCGAGACTGAGCGACGGCAGGATCAGATTGTTCAGAAAGTCGGCGACCGGCTGACGCCCAAAGATGACCGTATACTTCCCACCCTTGATCCGCTCTCCGCCGATCGCCGCGAGGGCGTTCTGTGCGGCCTCTACACCGGCGTCGTCAGTGAACTGATCCAGGCGGGTCCCGGCCGAGCAGCCGCTCCCCTTGGAGGCCTTGGCCTCGACCATCGCGGTGATGAAGGCCATGATCAGTGTCGATTCATCGGTCTGGACCTCCGGCATGGCAGTCGAGGCGATAGCAATACGCTCCTGTTGGATAGTGACGTCGCCGCCTACGATGAGGCCAAGCTCTTTGATTCGATCCTGGGCGCCCGCCAGCTCCATCAACCTGGGGGAGTTGAGAAACGTCTTCAGGCTCCCCCGCAACACCCTCCAGCCGACCTCGACCAACTCCTCGTCCCGAATCTTCATAAGCTTCGAATCATGGTAGCGGCGAAGCTTGCGACGCTCACCCGTCGGTCTCGGCAGCGACGAGAACTCAGGATCGGCGACGGCGCCGCGTCGGGCCTTTTCGAGGGCTCTTTTGACACCATCGAGGCTCAGGTCGCTCGGTTCGCTCCCGAACCCGACCGTAATACCGGCCTCTGTCTTGAAGACCGCCGTAATGCCGATGCCGTACGATTCGCTCGACTTCGGCTCTTCTACGCCATTGCAGGGGATGTGCGAGGTATAGTTCAGCCTGGCTAAGAGGTTGCCGTTGCTCGCTGCGAACACCTCGGCCTCGGTCACCTGCTCGGCCGACTTCAGATACGCCAGGGCCTGTTCAACAGCCTTCGCGAGTTCAGCGGTTGAGATCATCGTAAGCCTCCAAGAAAAGCAGGGGTCGTAGGGGGTAGGGTTTAGGGTCAGAACGTACCTGCCATGCTTTTCCTCCGCCCCATACCCTATACCCCAAACCCTGCTTTAAACCCTATACCCTATCCTGCCCCAGTAAGACGGGCGCGGCTGCGCATGGTGGGGCCCCCGTTACCAAGCCGCTTGGTTTGCATCGGCTGGCCCTTGCCGCAATTGGGGATCGGATAGAGACGAAGTCGTGTCCCACGGCATCCACCTTCATGAGGTAGTCTTTGGTGTCGGCCATGATCCCGCCGTTGCAGAACAGCTCTCCGATCTGGCCGTTCTTAATTTCGTAGACCTTCATCGCGGAGATCCGAAAGTTCTCGCGCGATTCAGCGATCGACGGGGTCCGGTGCCCCACAAGGTAGTAGCCGTGGGGAATTTCCCGGATAATCTCCTGAGGGTCCCGTTCGCCGCGACCGAACACCGTATTTGACATCCTGATCAAGGGCACCAGCGAGGCATCGGTCGCCTTATACGACCCATTCGGCGGGACACCCAAGATAGCAGCGGTCTGGCGGCTGTTCATAAAACCCGTAAAGATGCCGCGGTCGATGTGCGTCACGCGCGTAGCCGGCGTCCCTTCGTGGTCGTACTTGTAGTAGCCGTACCCGGGCAGCGAGGGATCGGAGAAGGCTGACACAAGGGGGGACGCGATCGGTTTGCCCAGTTGATGCTCCTGCATGTTCCGGAACAGCCAGCTTCGACCCGCGTAAGAGGTTTCCAACTTCAAGGCACGATCCAGTTCCATCGGGTGGCCGACGATCTCATGAACCGTCAGGGTATTGAAGTGAGGATCGGTGACGACCACCGCCTCGCGGTCGGTGGGCTTGAGCGGCCTGGCATTGCACAGGCTCACCGCATCTTTCGCAAGGCCGGTACAGAACGCCCGGAACTCCGGGAACATGATGAACTCCTCCTGCACGCCTCCGGTTAAGACCTCCCAGCCGCGCTGGTGGCCCATATAATCGTATAGTTCCTGCGTACCAGATTTGCCATGAGCCACGATGAAGCAGGTCCCCTGAGTCATGGCAAAGGTCTGGTCGATATTGGCACCCTCAGAGCTGCAGAACAGTTCCCGAGTCAACAGCGTGAAGGCCGAGATGAACGTGTACTTTACGTGAGGGTCCAGTGCAAGCGTACTCTTGGAGATTTCCGTCGTCAGCGCGACGAGTTCCTCTAAGGGGACGGTACGCGGATCGATCTCGAACTGAGCGGGAACAATATCCTGATGGATACCGATGGGGGCAAGGGTCGTACTGCCAAGAGCGTCGGCTATGGGGCCGAACTCAGCCCGAGCCGACGCCTTTCGCTCGGCGTTGGCCAAGGCCCGGTGGTGGGCGTGGCGGAGCCCGTCCCTGACAACCTGCGCCATCCGATCCAGATCGGCTACGCCGAGCGATTGTCCGAAGTAGCCCGGCGCGATCATCCCGTCGCCGGACAGGGCGCGGATACCGACCGCAAAGGCATAGTCCCTGGTGCTGTGTTTACTTCCGCCGTTCTCTGCCGCGGCCGCCTGGCCCTCATCGACCTGCACGCGAATATCCGCGTAGCGACAGCCGCGAAGACTCTTCCGGTAGCGGGTGGCGAGATCGAGGATCATCGGTCTGATCTGATCGATGATCTGGATGGTCATCGGCTGTGCCGGCATCGCCGCGTCTCCCTTTTAATAGATTATACGCCGCTCGCCCTGAAAATCTCCCGCGTCATTGCGAGGCGAAGCCAAAGCAATCTTACAGTCCATCAGAACTACAACGGTGAGATGGTCACGCTCCTATTGGTCGCTCGTAATCACAGAACCGGAGGGGCATTCATGTCCGTCTGCCGTATATATCCACAGAAGACAGGTGGGCACGTCAGCGGCACATGCGGTATTGATTGAAATCCTGCCAAGCTAAGAGTAGCAAATTATACGCTATTTGGACTTGTGCAGGAAAGCTTTTTTGCAGCTCGGGGTTGCGTAGCGGTTCTGGAAGTAAGGCGGGACGTAGCGACCTGTTACAGCGCTCGCACGCAGAGCACTTCGTCTTCGCGGAGCGGTTCGAGGGTAGAGGCGGGAACGGCCGTGGCAGCAATGGTGTTGCCGACGGCGTTGAAGACCTCGATGGAGTAGCCGTCCATGCCATCTGGAGCAAAGTGATGATCCACCAGTTTCACAATGTCGCCGCGGCGGAGCCGATGCTGCGGCAGGTCGCAAGTCAATGCCATATCAGAGTGGATCCCGAACCTCATCGGCCACCCTCCCACCACAGCGCGAAAGGGACGCCAAGTCATCCATGGTTAACCCGTTCTGCGCCGTTATTCGGACAGCAAGGCGACAACAGTAGCCATCAGTTGCTGCCAGGCTTGTACCACCGCCCGGCTGTCTTCAGAATGCAGCCGCCCGATTATGTGATGAATGAGACGATGGTCTATCGTAGCGAGCTTGGTTAGGCGAACGGTCGAAGCCTGTGGCAAACCGACCTCGGCCCAACGGTTGAGAGCGACATCCGACTGATCGCGCGGTGGATGTGTGGTCACACGGGCAATCACGAGATCAACATCGCGGCTGACAAGCACCAGCCCAGGCCGGTGCTTATGGGTCTGCAAGTCGGAGAAGGGATATTCTACCGAGACGATATCGCCGACCCTAAACGTGGTCATAGACGTGATCGTCCGGGGAGTCGTCCTGAAAAAAACTCTCGATAGCCATCCGCTGCCAGTCGACGTCTTCAACGTCCCGGCCAATCAACTGCGGCATGTCCTTGTACAGTCGAAGTCGATCGGGCAACGGCAAGGCTTCAATTGCCTCTTCAATTTCTTGTAGCGTTTTCATCGGTCCTCCTACTCAACTTTATACCGCACAAACGAGGCACACTCAAGCCCGGAGCGTTGCGGTAGCCTGTTTCACCGCTGATACTGCCGCTGTGATGTCCTCTCCTCGCGTGCCCGCGCCTAGTGAAAACCGTATCATCTGCCGCGAGGCTCCCAACTCGGGTTTCATGGCCTTGATGACATGCGACGGCTCATCAGAGTCGGCCAAGCACGCAGAGCCGGATGACGCGCAGATGCCTTCCTGATCGAGCAATATCAGTAGCGCCTCAGATGAGATATCTCAGGCGAGCGGAAAGCTTTGCAGGATGGAGTAGCGAGCACCTCCGGTATTCAGATTGCTCTTCATCAGCTCGATCCGGTCGAGTACCATCTCGCCAAGCGTTTCAGCGGGGGCCTCGGCGATCGCTCGGGCCAACTGCTCCCGGTGTGCGGGACCCCGGACTCGGCCCAACGTGAGATGCGCGGTGAACGGTCGCGCCTCCCGCGCAAATCCCAGCAACTCGAGTCCCGCCTCGATTCTCGCCTGAAGCGCGGCCAGCGCCTCCGTGCCGTGGGAGAGTCCGATCCAGACCACCCTGGCTTCGCGGGGACGCGGAAAGGCGCCAAGACCCTGAAAGACCAGACGAATCGGATCACACCCGGTTGCGGCTGCGGCAACAGCCTCCCCGATGGCGCCAATACGATCTGCCTCGACCTGCGCCAGGAATTTAAGCGTCAGGTGGAGGTTCTCCGGCCGCACCCATCCGACGTCGGCGCGAGTAGTCTTGAGCCGGTCCTGTACCCTGGCCAGGGCTGCTTGAAGGTCCGGATTCAGGTTGGCGGCGACAAAGGTGCGAACGGTTGAGATCCGCTGAGGGTCAGTTCTGACCGGCATGTTGATGCGACAGCAGGTGTCGGCGAAGAATGTCGAGCGCCCTCTGGGAGGCGAGCAGCTTATTGGTATCGCGATCCGCCAGGAACCGGTACTCGCGGCAGGTTACGCCATCGTCTGAGGCCAACGCGATGTAGGTGAGACCCACCGGTTTCGTGGTCGTACCCCCTCCCGGTCCGGCGATGCCGGTGATGCCCAGCGCCAGATCCGTCCCGGCGGTCTGTCGCATCCCCGCTGCCATCGCCAGCGCGACGGGCCGGCTGACGGCGCCATGCTCTGCGATCAGCTCATGCGGTACGCCAAGCAGGCGCTCCTTGGCGGCGTTGCTGTAGACCACCTCACCGCGAACAAAATAGGCCGAGCTTCCCGGAAGATTGGTCAGCCGGTGACAGACCAGCCCACCGGTGCACGACTCGGCAACGGCAACGGTCGCCTTCGCATCGAGGAATAGCCGCCCCACCACCTCCTCCAGCCGCTCCTCATCCCGACCAAAAAGGAACTGACTCAGCCGCTTGCGAATCGTGTGCTCAAGATCATCAAGCAGTCGGTCGCCCTCCGCCTCCCGCTCGGTCTTCACGGTCAGCCGGATGTGGATCTCGCCCGGGTAGGCCAGCACTCCAATCGTCGGGTTTCGTGAGAGACGGACCAGATCACTGATGGTTTCATCGAGTGCCGATTCCGTGATGCCGCATGCTTTCAGAATACGCGAGCGAATTCGTGTCTTCACACCGAACGCCTCGCACACGCGCGGGATCACCTGCTCGTTCAGCATCGGCCGCATCTCCGAGGGAACCCCCGGCACCGCCGCCACCATTCTTCCGTTCCCCAAGCGAATAACAAAACCGGGGGCGGTCCCGTGAGGATTCGGCAGTACGGCGGCGGCCTCCGGGATCATGGCCTGCCGCTCGTTGTTCGGGGACATGGCGACGGCCCGCTCGGTGAATCGGCGACGGATCGACTCCAAGACCGCCTGATCGAGAATCAACGGTCGATCCAGCTCGGCAGCGATGGCCCGACAGGTCAGATCGTCCTCTGTGGGACCAAGGCCGCCTGTCGTAATCACGACCTCGGATCGCGACAGCGCCACGCGCAGCGCCTCCCTGATTCGAGCATCGTGATCGCCGACCGTGCTCTTCCAATAGACCTCGATCCCCGCCGCCGCAAGCTGTTCGCCAATGTAGGCGGCGTTGGTATCGATGGTCTGTCCCAACAGCAACTCGGTCCCAATCGTGAGGATCTCAGCCCGCACCTCCCGATCCACAACATGGCCCTCCTCAGGTGACCGGTCCCGCGGCTGCCATCAGCCCCCTAGTTCTGTTGCGCTCAGCATCCTTGCCCTGAGCCGGTCGAAGATCGCGGCAGATCGCACGATTTGGACATCGAAGTCTGATTACCACCGGCAGCCTTCGCGCAATACAGCGCCTGATCCGCCGCCCGAACCAAGTCTTCCACCTTGCGCATGTCCGGTCCCAGGCATGCCACGCCGACGCTCACGGTGAGCCTGTTGTTATCAGACCCTTGTCCACCCACAGACTCGCGCCCCAACACGGCTCGGATTCGTTCCGCCTGCATCCAAGCCCGCCGCGGATCGGTTTCCGGGAGGATGATGCCGAACTCGTCTCCACCGTATCGTGCGACAATGTCGGCACCCCTCGTACTGTTTCTTAACCGGGCAGCAACTGAACGAAGGGCTGCATCGCCGGCCAGGTGACCATGAAGGTCGTTATACTGCTTAAAGAGATCGATATCCAGCATGATCAGCGAGAGCGGGTGACCGTAGCGCCGATTCCGCCGCACCTCCTGCTCGAGTTGGCTATAAAAGTGGCGATGGTTAAACAGACCTGTCAACTCATCGGTTATTGCCAGCCGATGGACCTCCTGAAACAGCCGACCGGTTTCGATGGCGATAGCCAACTGTTCGGTGAGCGGCAGCAGGAGATCGATCTCCCGCTCCCCATAACAGTGAGGTATCATGCTGTCCAGGCAGACGCCCCCGATCGCCTCCCCCTTCGCGATCAGCGGCACACGGATGCAGGATCGGATTCCCGCCTCGAACAACACCGCATCCTCCGCGAACTGCTTCGATGCCTCCAGATCTTGTTCGATATGAGGACGTCGCTGCGACATGACCCACCCGACGCCGGTACCTTCCCCCAGAACATGGGGGCCTTCAGGCCACCCGGTGGGAAGCCGGTCGGACGCCAGCCGGAGCACCCTGAATTCACGACCTGCGTCATTCTGTAGCACGAGCGCCATGCGATCGTAACGAATGAGGCGCCCCACCTCTGTGGCGAAGGTCTGATACACCTCGTCAAGATCAAGTGAAGCGCCAATGACCCCAGTCAACCGATGGACCGCCGCCAGACGATCAGCCCGCTGCTGCAGCGCAATGTATGATTCGGCATTCAACATCACCAGATCAGCACGGCCGGCGGCAAAGGCATCCATCGCCTCCGCCTTGGATGAGACGTGCAACACCACGAACCCTCGACGCACAAGCAGCTCACGAAGATCGAGGGTTGAATCGACATCGTCCCCGATTATCAGGATCGTCCTGTTCTCACCTTGACGACGTTCAGGCATGCTATGGCTCAAGGCCGGTCACACCCCTTCACATAGTGAATATCGTATGATATCGTCTGTCGGATACGAGGACACCGAGCATCGAGTATGTGCGTCATCGATAGTTACCGAATTGCAGGTCGATATCAAAATCATGTGCTCGGAGCGCTTGGATGACAGCCTGCAGATCATCTTTACTCTTTGCCGATACCCGTATCTGGTCGCCCTGGATCTGCCCGGTCACCTTAACACCAAGCCCCCTGATCACCTTGGTGATCTCTTTCGCCTTCTCGGTAGGGATACCCTGCTTGAGGGTCACTCGCTGTCGAACGGTCCCCTTAGTCGCCGGCTCAGGAGTTTCATAGGTAAGCGCCTTGAGAGAGACCTTTCGCCGGACCAGCTTCGATTCCAGTAGCTCCACGACAGCCTTGAGCTTGTAGGCATCGTCGGCGTACAGCAGGAGGCCCTGCTCGTCCCGCGTGACGCGACTGGCGCTCCCCTTGAAATCGAACCGCTGCTGAATCTCTTTCGTGACCTGCTGGACGGCATTGTCGACCTCCTGCAGATCAACTGTCGAACTGATATCGAACGACGCCTCATTAGACACGTGCGATCTCCTTTTGGCTTACGGAACGATAGGCTTCAATGGGGTTATGACCTCCGTCCCGGGCGGTGGTGAGAACTGAAACAGTTCGTCTTTCAGATCGTTGTTGACCTTCTGCCTGGATAGCTCGACCGTCGTCGTATTGCCATACAGGTCAAACACCGTCAGCCGACGAATGAGAAAGCTTTCTCGATCCACCCCCAGGATCACTCGCTTGAAGGACATCTCCTTCCCTTTGGGGGTCAACTCCAGGAGCCAGTCCGGACTGTCCCTGGTCCCCGCGTGAACAATGGGCCGCACCCGAAAGTTTCGCCGGAGGCCGCTCATCCCGAACAGGATTCCGATAGGGCTCGTCGTGAGCGCGCCGCTCACATCCTGCGCCATCGCCTGCCGCTCGGATGGGCTGTAACTCCAGAGGGTCTTACCGTCGATCAGGAAGAGCCTCGATTCCGGTTTCTCATACTCCCAACGCATTCTCCCGGGCCACTTCAGGTAAAGCCGGCCCGAGGCCTCTTGGGTCATCCCGCTCAGTTTGTTCGTGGCGCGCTGAAGGAAGCTCCCCTGGAGGTCTGAGAATCCCTGGTAGGTTGCCTGGACCTTGTCCGCCACCTCATCTGCGGTGAGCGCGGACACGGAAGCGGGGGTTGGGGGTTGGGGGTTGGG
>CABIKM010000056.1 GCA_902196205.1 Candidatus Methylomirabilis lanthanidiphila
TGCTTCGGCTTCGCCTCGCAATGACACGGAGGACTTTCTAATCTAAAGGAGGAGTCATCGTGAAGGTCCTTGTCGTAGACGATGAGAAAGACATCACCGCCCTGGTCGCGTATCATCTCGAACGGGAGGGATTCCATGTCCTGCAGGCGCATGACGGCCTCCAGGCATTAGAGCTGATCAAGCGGGAACGACCGAGCCTATTGGTCCTGGATCTGATGCTGCCGCACCTGAGCGGGTTGGATCTGTGCCGCCGGCTTCGCAAAGAACCGGACACGGCCAGGCTCCCGATCCTGATGCTGACTGCCAAGGCCGAGGAAGCCGATAAGGTCCTGGGTCTGGAACTGGGCGGCGATGACTATCTCACCAAGCCGTTCGGTCCGCGGGAGCTGGTGGCGAGGGTCAAGGCTCTGATCCGTAGAAGCGAAGAACCGACAGGCGAAGAGATTATGAAGACCGGTGGCCTGGAAATCGATCTCGGCCGGTATACTGTCGCCGTCCGCAAGCAGGTCGTCGAGTTGACACCGAAGGAGTTTGACCTGCTGAAAGCCCTGGTCTTGGCCAAGGGCCGGGTCTTGACCCGCGACTACCTTCTAGATAGAGTGTGGGGATACGAGCGAGCCTCTGAAATCGAATCCCGCACCGTCGATGTCCACGTCCGGCGCCTCCGTGAGAAGCTGGGATCGGAGGCTAAACGGATCGTGACCGTCAAAAGTGTCGGGTACCGATTCGACCAGGACGCCTGATCGGCGGAACAGTCGGAATGTCATGGATTGAAGGCGGGTTTCAACGCAAGCTGATCGCGACGTATCTCCTGATAGTCCTTGCCATCGTTGCCGTTGCCGGCATCTACCTCTTTTCCTCCCTCGAACGCGCCTCGATTGATCGACTGAAGGTCAGCCTGCACGCTCAGGCTCAGCTCATGAGCAACGAGGTCACTCCGGCGTTTGTTCCCCAGGACACCGGGCGGCTTCACAAGACAGTGCAACATCTCGCCCAACAGGTCGGGACGCGTGTCACCGTGATCCGGATGGATGGGACAGTGCTGGCCGATTCCGAGCGAACCCCTGACCAGATTGGTCGGATGGACAATCACCTGCACCGCCCGGAAGTGCAGACGGCCATCGGTGGTGGCGTAGGAAGCGTCCTTCGTCGAAGCGACACCCTCGGCGTCAAGATGCTGTATCTGGCCATTCCCCTCCTGCAGGATGGAGCAATAATTGGCGTTCTCCGCGTTGCGATGCCGCTCTCCGACCTCAACCGAGAGCTGAGCCTGATTCGGCAGCCGCTGATCATTGGGGGCTTGCTGGCTATGGCTGCGGCAGTCGCCCTGGGCTTCGTTTTTGCCCGCCAGGTCACACGGCCCATCCTGGAGATGACGACCGTCGCCGACCGTATAGCCAAAGGCGACTTCTCCCGGAAGATGCCGGCGCCTTCCTCGGATGAAATCGGTCAGTTGGGACGCGCGCTGAATCTGATGGCAGGGCGGCTGGAGGATCGGCTGGCCGAACTGGAGGGAGAGCGCGCAAAGGGAGCAGCCATCCTGGATAGCATGGTGGAAGGCGTAGTGGCGGTCGATGGAGCCATCCGTATCCTGCTCATCAACGCCAGCGCCTGTCGACTTCTCAGCACTTCGTCGGACGCGAGTGTCGGCAGACCGTTTCTTGAAGTGATCCGCAATAAGGAGCTGCTCGATCTTCTGAATCGAACGCTCAATGAGGGAACGTTTGCCCAGCAGGAGCTTCAGATTTTTACCCTGGTACAGCGTGTTCTACAAGTGCATGCCTCTCCCCTGAAGGGCCGGGCGCAGACAGTAGGCGCCATGCTGGTGCTGCATGACGTCACCGAACTGCGGCGGCTGGAGGCGGTACGGACTGAGTTCGTGGCAAACGTCTCCCATGAGTTGAGGACTCCCCTCACGTCGATCAGAGGGTACCTGGAGACCCTCTTGGAAGGGGGGCTTGAGGACCGGGAGCATGCCCGTCCGTTCCTCGAGGTGATCCACAGACACACCGAGCGGTTGGGTCGGCTCCTGGACGACCTGCGAGACCTTTCCAATATCGAATTCGGGAAGGTCCCGTTTCATCGACAACCGACAGTCCTTGCCGAGGTCGTACAACATGCTATGGCTATCTATGAACCACAGGCAGCCAGACAGGATGTCGCACTGCAGGTCGACCTTCCCCATGACCTGCCACACGTCCTGGCAGATCGCGATCGCCTGACACAGATCCTGATCAACCTCTTGGACAATGGTCTCAAGTTCACACCAAAGGGCGGGCGAGTGACGGTTACGGCGAAGACCGTTCAAGGTTCAAGGTTCAAGGTTCAAGGTTCAGAACCCGACACTCAAAACTCGAAACCCGAAACTCAAAGCCTCAGCGAGGTGATCGAAATTGCCGTACAGGATACCGGCGCTGGAATACCATCACAAGACTTGCCCAGGATCACCGAGCGGTTTTACCGAGTGGACAGGGCTCGCTCCAGGGAGCTGGGCGGGACCGGACTCGGATTGGCCATCGTGAAGCACCTGGTCAAGGCGCACGGCGGCGAGCTAATTATCGACAGTGTCTTGAATCGAGGGACGACCGTCCGCTTCACCCTCCCGATCGCCCCTCCCGATTCTGAGACCGCGTGATATAGGCGACACTACTGATTGTCCCGGCGCTGACCAGACTTCCAATGTCATTGGCAACTGGAGCGCCTCAGTAAATATTCGTTTGACAAATCAATATATATTGATATATTCAGTCTATGGTATTGCTGATGCCGAAAGATCTCACACGGGCCGCACGCTGGTTTCATGCGCTCTCCGATGCAACACGATTACAGATCATCGAACGCCTGAGTGACGGCGAGCAGTGCGTGTGCGACTTGACCGATATGCTGGCGACACCTCAGCCGCTGCTCTCCTTCCATCTCAAGACGCTCAAGGATGCGGGAATGCTAACGGATAGGCGGGAGGGGCGATGGGTGTACTACTCGTTGCGCCCACAGGCGATCGAGGAGCTGGAGCGGTTTATTGGCTCGCTGAAGCCAAGAGGACGTGGGCTCCGCGTGTCACTGAAACGATGTGAGTGACTTTTTTTTGGGCGCCATTCATCAATGGATCTTGATGTGGCTCGTGCAACGCGGCTGA
>CABIKM010000057.1 GCA_902196205.1 Candidatus Methylomirabilis lanthanidiphila
TGCTTGGCACATACAGCGGCCGTGCACAGTTCTCTGACTGGTACACGATTTACAATCAGTCGGTTTTGGGGGTAGGGACCGCGCTGAATAAGGCCTTCACGCATGCGATGCAGCAGATACGGGATCAGATGATCGCAGATACGGGTAAATTTTGAGGGGGCGCAGCGTCCAATTCCAATTCCAATTCTGCAATTCTGGGGACACCATATCGATTTCTTATCGTTCGTATAGCTGGAGTCGCACGCAATGTGTCGAAGCTGACGATTGGAGTGAGGTCGAGGGAGAGATGGCATTGGGGAGTCGTCACGATCCCGACGCCCTGTTCCTGAACTTGGCGGGCTAAAGCCGGCGTACGGTTATGATCTCGGTCACGGCGGTCCAACGCGGCATAAAGATACGAGGTATTGGCATACACGACCCGTGTCCCTTCAGGGATATTCATTCCCTGCGACTTGCCGTGAGTTCATCATACCGGCGGACGCCGGTATATCCAGAGGGGGCCGACTGGATTCCATGCCAAGCACGGAATGACGGGTTAGAAAAGAAGGCGATACCACGCGGTCGCTGCGGATGGTTGCTCAGGCGCAGTTACTGCAGATCATTGAAAATAGCTCTACCTGCGCTGAGAATCGGGCGTGAGCGCTTACGCAAATAGTGCCTCCACGTCTCTTGGTGTGACGATCCGCACTTGTCGAAAGCTCCCAAGGCTCAGTAAATCAGTATCGCCTGTAACAAGATAATGGGCTCTTGCAGCCAGCGCGCAGGCCAATACGTGATCGTCGTCACGGTCCCGGCATACCCCGCTGATCTCAGGCTCTTGGTTAGTGATGTGTGATGTCGCCTCAGAGATCAGGTGTATTGCAGCAGCGACCTCTTCGTGTGAGAGACGGAACTTTCGTGCAAGGATGCGTCGAACCTCAGTCATAATAAAGGGACATGATACGAGAGACAACTCACCGGTTCTCGCCCTACGAAGCAACTTGGCGCAGACTCCTTCTGTGATAATCGCCGCGATGAGGACATTGGTATCAAAGACGGCAATCACGAGATTGCCTTGAAGATATCTTCCTCACTGACAAGGCCGCGCTTCTTTGCCTTTGGACCGAGCGTTTTCTGAATCGCCCTGAGTTTCATATCCCAGAGAAAAAGACTCAGCGATTCCTTCACAATGTCGCTCTTGTTCCGGCCTGTACGCTTCGATGCCCTGTCCAACTCTTCTGATAGCTGTTCAGGAAGACTGACCGACAGTACGGTTCTCATAACACACCTCCTGCACTACAATACACTACGTACATCGGTTCCGCAATGTCTTTCCAGGTTTCAACCCCAAGACCTAATAAGAGGGATAGTCATTTTCCGCAGCGATGACGAGGTGGTGGGATTCACTGTGGAGCTCGGTTCCCGTACGTTGTTGGAGCCGTCAGGATCTTATCGGACGATGGAGAAATCAAACTCCTGGAGCGTGGCCTGCACATGGTTGAGGAAGGCGCTGGCGTAGGCGCCGTCGATGAGGCGGTGATCATAGGAGAGGCAGAGGTAGGCCATCGAACGGATCACAATGGTATCGTCGATGACAACCGGCCGCTTGACCACCTTGCCCAAGCCCAGGATAGCCGCCTGCGGCTGCACGATGATCGGTGTCCCGATCATCGTGCCTAACGCGCCGAAGTTGTTCACCGTGAAGGTTCCATCGTGGACCTCCTCCAGACTGAGCCGCTTGTCGCGCGACCTCGCAGCCAGATCGGCCAACTGCTTGGCCAGGGTCAGGAAGCTCTTCTTGTCGGCCTCCCGCAGCACCGGGACAATGAGACCCTCATCCAAGGCGACGGCGATCCCGATATTGACCGCCTGCTTGACGATGATCCCCTCACGGGTATAAGAGGCGTTCATGAGCGGATAGGCCCGCAGGCCGTCCGCGGCGGCTTTTACCACGAAGGGGAGAAAGGTGAGCGTGACCCCGGTCTCCCCGAAAAAGGCGTCATGATGCGCGTGCCGGTATCGGTCGATGGCCGTCATGTCGACCTCATGGATCTGCGTGACGTGAGCGGCGGTTCGCCTGCTCCGGACCATATGTTCGGCGATGGCTCGCCGCATTGGGCTGATCGGGAGGATCCGGTCTTCGGCAGGGGGGGTAGGAGATTCGGGGGATACTCGGCGCGCGGCGGCGGGGGTCTGCGATCGCCGGGCGATGAAGTCCAGCAGGTCCTTCCTCGTGACGCGCCCCTCTGCGCCGGTTCCCTTTACTTGGGTGAGGTCTACGCCGTGCTCTTTTGCCAGTTCGAGTACGGCGGGAGAATACCAGCCCGCTGGCGGAGCCGCGGCCTTAACGCCCTCCTCTTGCGTCATCACCGGCCTGCCTGGCTGGACCGCGCCGGCGTGAGAAGCCTCGTCGATGTGGGCCAGTACGGCTCCGACCGGCGCCGTACCCCCCTCGTGGACGACGATCTTGGCCAATACCCCGGCAGCGGCGGAGGGGATCTCGACGTCCACCTTATCCGTGGAGATGGCGACGAGCGGCTCGTCCTTGGCCACATGTTCTCCGACCTTTTTGAGCCAGGTGACGACCGTCCCCTCGGCGACGCTCTCACCCATCTGGGGCATAACGACGTCAATGAGCATCGTCAGCGCTCAGAAGCCGGCCAGTTCTCGCGCCTTGCCGGCGATCGTGTCAGGATTGGGCAGATAGGCCTCCTCCAGTATGGGACTGAAGGGGACAGGGATATGTGGGGCCGCGACGCGGGCGATAGGGGCATCCAGATACTGGAACAGCTCCTCGGCGATTCGGGCGACGATTTCGCCGCCAATGCCGCCGGTCTTTGGCGCCTCATGCACCACCATCGCCCGTCCGGTCTTCTTGACCGAGGCGGCGATCGTGGCCATATCCAGCGGCTGAAGCGTGCGGAGATCAACCACCTCCAGGTCGATCCCTTCAGACAGAAGTCGCTCCGCCGCCGCGAGGGAGTGCTGAACCATGGCGCCATAGGTGATCACGGTGACGGTACTGCCCGGTTTTTTTACCTCGGCCTGGCCGATCGGCACGATGGTGTCCCCCTCCGGCACCTCGCCTTTGACGTGACGATAGAGATACTTGTGCTCAAAGTAGATGACCGGGTTGGGATCGCGGATGGCGGCCTTCAGCAGGCCTTTGGCATCGGCAGGGGTGGAAGGCGCCACAAGTTTCAGGCCGGCCACATGAAAAAACCACGCCTCCGGACATTGGGAATGGAACGGCCCCGCATGGAGGCCTCCGCCGTACGGGGCCCGAATCACCAGGGGGACCGGTTCGCCGATACGGTAGTGATGCTTGGCCGCCATGTTCACGATCTGGTCAAAGGCGCAGGCGATGAAGTCGGCGAATTGCATCTCAACCACCGGCCGCATCCCCATGAGCGCCGCGCCGATCGCCGCCCCGACGAACGCCGACTCGGACAGGGGCGTGTCGATGACACGCTCCGGCCCGAACTTATCCAGGAATCCCTTAGTTACCTTGAAGGCGCCGCCGTAGACCCCGATATCCTCTCCAAGCATGAAGACGCGCTCGTCTCGGTCCATTTCTTCCCACAACGCCTGGCGGATCGCTTCGAGATACGTGATCTCCATTATCTCCCCGTTAGAACCTAAGAGTTCATGGGTTATCGTTCATAGTAGAACGAAAGTCTCCCTCACCCCACTTTGAACCTTGAACCTTGAACTCCGTCAGGCGGCATAGATTCCCTCGAGGAGTTGCTTTGTATCCGGAAGGGGGCTCGATTCTGCGAACAGGACCGCCTCCTCGATCTCCTTCGTGATGCGGTCGTCGATCGCCTTGGCGGATGCGTCGTCAAGGACCTTCCGGTCCCGCAGATACGCTGCGAATCGATCGATAGGGTCTCGCGCTCGCCATTCTTCGAGCAGGGCAGGCGGAACATACGAGGCGTCGTCATGCTCTGCATGGCCCCTCATCCGCATCGTTTTACCCTCTACAAGGGACGGGCCTTCGCCTGCTCTTGCGCGAGCGGCCGCCTTGGCGACAGCGTCGCGGACGGCGAGCACATCGTTACCGTCCACGGTGATGCCCGGCATCCCATAGGCCTTGGCGCGATCGGCGACATGCTCGATCGCCATCTGGCGAGAGAGCGGGGTAGAGTAGGCGTATTGATTGTTGTGGCAGATGAAGACGACGGGCAGTTTCAGTACCGCTGCGAAATTCAGCGCCTCATGGAAATCGCCGCGGCTGGACGCGCCGTCGCCGAAGAGGGCTGCGACCACTCGCCGTTCGTGTCGAAGTGTGAACGTGAGCGCAACGCCCGTCGCCACCGGCAGCAGGTCGGCCATCGGGCTGATGAACCCGATAATGCCCCGCGTGATATCGCCGAAATGGACATTACCGTCCCGTCCACGGGTCAGCCCGGTCTGCCTGGCCAGGTACTGGGCCATATACTCCTTCGGCGTGATCCCCTTCACGAGGTTGGCGCCGAGGTCCCGGTGGGTAGGGGCGATGACGTCGTCGGATTGAAGTGCGGCGGCGCTCCCCACTGCGATGGCCTCTTCGCCGGTGCCGAGATAGACGCCGCCGACGATTTTGCCCTGCCGGTAGAGCGCAATCACCCGCTGCTCCAGACCGCGAGTGAGCTTGAGGTAATAATAGATATTCAGTAACTCGGCTGGTGCGGGCTGCTGAATCCCCATTACGCCACCTCTCCTCCCTGTTGCGACAAGCGGCTTCGCCTCGACAGTGCGTAGTATAATCCGTCCAAACCGAGTTTGTAAATGACTTCATCATGCCCAAGAATCGAGTTTGGGATGCGTCATTGCGAGCCGAAGGCGAAGCAATCCCGCCGTTATCCCGGGCGTGGCTCAGCGTCCTATAACGAACATCATCAGGACGATGAGCGAAATCACGACAGCCGCCACAATCAGGAGCAGACGGGTGGCCTTTCGTTCGTACTTGTCTATCCGTCGGTGTGGCATCGCTTATTCCACCGTACCATCGGTTCGCCTCACTGCCTCCCCAATGACCGCTTTTACCATAGCATACGGCCCCTGGACTCCGCTACAGTAGATCACTCCCCAATCCCCCTATTTCCCTTTGGTTTATACCCATGTCCTGAACCAAGGCCGCAGAGGGGTTCATGGCAGCCCCGTGGACCTACTCACAGGACCTCAGCATTAGTTTCCGTAAGAGAGCGGTGGTATTATAGGAGCCATGCCTAAGGACGACGACGGCTTCATCACAGACCTCACCGCCCAGACTTCCTATGGCGGCTACCTCTGCCTCGATGCGCTACTTGCGGCGCAGCGCCCGCGCTCTACCCACCACGATGAGATGCTCTTCATTATCCAGCACCAGGTTGCCGAGCTGTGGATGAAGCTGATGATCCACGAACTCGAGGCCGCGATCGCGCACGTGCGCGCCGACCGCCTCGCGCCGTGCTTCAAGATCCTCGCGCGCGTGAAGCAGGTGCAGCGGCAGCTCTTCGAGCAGTGGTCGGTGCTCGAGACGCTCACACCCTCGGAATACGTCGAGTTCCGCGGCGTGCTGGGGCCGGCCTCGGGGCTGCAGTCCTACCAGTTCCGCGCCATCGAGTTCCTGCTCGGCAACAAGAACGCGCGCCTCATTGAAGTGTACCGCCACGATGCACCGGCCTGCGAGCGGCTCACGAAACTGCTCGCCTCGCCGAGCCTGTACGACGAGTTCCTGCGTTACCTCGCGCGCCGCGGCATGCCGGTGCCGCCCGAGCGGATCGAGCGAGACTGGTCGCAGCCCTACGAGAAGCATTCAGGCGTGACTGCCGTCTTCAAGACCATTTATCTGAACACGCAGGAGTTCTGGGCCGAGTACGACATGTGCGAGAAGCTCGTCGACGTCGAGGAGAACTTTCAGCTCTGGCGCTTCCGCCATGTGAAGACGGTCGAGCGCATTATCGGTTTCAAGCCGGGCACCGGCGGCACCACTGGCGTCGCCTTCCTGCGCCGGACCCTCGAGACATCGCTCTTTCCGGAGCTGGTGGATGTCCGCACCGAGATTCACTGAGGAGCAGTTGCGACGCTCGGTGTGGCCGCGCTTCTCGCGCGTGCTCGCCAGGGAGGAGATCTACCTCGCCAACCACTCGCTCGGCCGGCCTCCCGACCGCATGGCCGAGGACGTGCGCGCGGCGCTCGACGTGTGGTACCGCGACATGGACGGCGCCTGGCAATTCTGGCTTCAGCAACAAGAACGATTTCGAGAACTCACGGCCACCCTGGTGGGCGCGTCGCGCGCCGACTGCATCGTCCCCAGGACCAGCGCCGGCCAGGGGCTGCGCGCGGTGCTGAACGCGCTGCCGGGTAAGCCGCGCGTCGCGACCAGCGACGGCGAGTTCGACTCGCTCGACTTCATCCTGCGCGTCTATCGCGAGCAGGGACGCATCGACCTCAAGATGGCGCCTTGGCGCGAGCTCGGCGTCGCGGGTGCGGATCTGGTCGTCCTGTCGAGCGTCATGTTCCGTACCGGCGAGGTCGTTGAGAACCTGCCGAACCTTGTGCGAGGCGCGCACGCCGCGGGCGCGCTGGTGCTGCTCGACGTCTACCACCACGCCGGCGCGCTGCCGCTCGATCTCGAAGCGCTCGGCGTCGATTTCGCGGTCGGCGGCTCGTACAAGTACACGCGAGGCGGGCCTGGCGCGTGCTGGCTCTACGTGCGCCCGGGGCTCGCCGAGACCATGCGCACGCTCGACACCGGCTGGTTCGCAAAGAAGGACGTCTTCGCCTACGCGCGGCCCGAGCTGCCGGAGTACGGCCGCGGCGGCGACGCGTGGCTCGAGTCGACGCCGTCGGTGCTCGCGCCGGTGCAGGCGCTCGCCGGTCTCGAGTTCACCCTCGAACTTGGCGTCGAGCGGCTGCGCGAGCACAACCTGGCGCAGAAGAGTCGGCTGGCCTCGCTCCTCTTCGAGCGGGGTGTCAAGGCTGCGGGCGTCGGCGACGCTCACGGCGCCTTCCTCACCGTCGCGCACCCCGAGTCTGGCGCGATAGCAACGCAACTGCACAAGAAAGGGGTAAAGGTTGACGCGCGCGGCGAGTACCTGCGCATCTGCCCGGACATCCTCAACTCCGATGCCCAGATCGAGCATGCTGCGCGTCTGATCGGCGCAGCGGTTAATGAGCATTGAGGCGTTCCAAAGAGATCGATCACAGGACCTCTTGGAGGTAAGCGATCCAAGATGCGCCTCGATGTCGGAAACCGGCTAGAGGAGCGGATTTCTCCGGTGCGCGCCTGAGGAAAAAGACTTGACAGCCTTGGAATCGTCGCTAATATAAAAGTCAGATAATGTCGTGTGCGGCCCTTGGATCGCGGAATGCGACGATAGTAGACCAAGGGTGCAAGGAGGTCAGGCGACAATGAGTGAGCCTGAAAAGGGTTCGGCCAAGTTAAGCTCGTTCAGAAAGACGATGCGGAAGCTCTCGGAACAGCTTCCGGGGGGCGAGACCACGTACAACCGTAAGCTTTCTCGGTATGAGGGTGAGATTGAGTCTCTTCAGGCGCAAGTGAAGACGCTCGAAGAGGAGGTCTATCACCTTCAACGACGACTCGATCAGGCGCCGAAAGAATTCGAATTCCTCCGATCCAAACTTGACCAGTCCCGTGAACAGTTGGGTCAGGCGCATAATCAGAATCAGCGGATGGTCGAGGCCTTGCAGCAGGCGAAAGAGCAGATCGAAAGCCTTCGCGAGGAGGTGGAGAAACTCTCTGCGCCGCCGAGCCCGTACGGGATCTTTGCGTCGATGAACGCCGACAAGACGGCAAATATTTACACGGGTGGCCGAAAGATGAAGGTCAACCTTCACCCTTCGGTACGTCCCGAAACGCTGCGTAAGGGCCAGGAGCTGGTCCTGAATGAGGCATTCAATGTGATTGAGGCGGCCGGCTTCGATGAGCAGGGCGAGGTCGTGACGCTGAAGGACCTGCTCGATGAAGGTCGGGCTATGGTCACCCTGCGCGCCGATGAGGTGCGGGTGGTCGAACTGGCCGATCCACTGCGACAACTCCCCCTGAAGGCGGGTGATCGTCTGCTCCTCGACCCGCGGTCCGGGCACATTCTGGAAAAGCTGCCCAAGACCGATGTCCAGGAGCTGTTCCTTGAAGAGGTCCCGAGTATCGGCTATGAAGCCATCGGTGGACTCGGTCCTCAGATCGAGATGATCAGGGACGCCATCGAGCTGCCCCATCTGTATGTGGACTACTTCCGTGAACATCAGCTCCAGCCGCCGAAGGGGGTGCTGCTCTACGGGCCTCCCGGTTGCGGTAAGACCCTGATCGCGAAGGCGGTCGCGCACTCGTTAGCCGAGCAACTGGCGAAAAAGACCGGGCAGGCGGTGAAAGGCTACTTCCTGAACGTCAAGGGTCCTGAACTGCTGAACAAGTACGTCGGCGAGACGGAGCGGCAGATCCGGGAGATCTTCGGCAGGGCTAAGGAAAAGGCGACTGAGGGATCGCCGGTGGTGATCTTCTTTGATGAGATGGACTCTCTCTTCCGGACTCGTGGTTCTGGCATCTCCTCGGATATGGAGTCCACGATCGTTCCGCAGTTCCTGGCGGAACTCGACGGCGTGGAGGGGCTCAAACACGTGATCGTCATCGGGGCCTCGAATCGGCAGGATCTTATCGACCCGGCTGTCCTGCGTCCGGGACGCTTCGATGTCAAGATCAAGATCGATCGCCCCGACCAGAGCTCGGCCCATGAAATCTTCTCGAAGTACCTGACGGCTGAACTGCCGTTTGCAGCGGCGGAGATCAAGTCGCATGGGACGCCGGAAAAGGCGGCGGCGGCCATGACGGCGGCAACCATTGAGCTCTTGTACTCTACAGTTCAGGAGCACCGCTTCCTGGAGGTCACCTACGCCTCCGGCCAGCAGGAAACACTCTACTTTAAGGATTTTGCCTCGGGAGCCATGATTGAGTCGATCTGCACACGAGCCAAAAAGCGAGCGGTCAAGAGGATGATCGCGACGGGCGTCAAAGGCCTGACGGTTGAAGATCTGCTTGATGCGGTTCGGACGGAGTTCAGGGAGAATGAGGATCTGCCGAATACCACCAACCCGGACGACTGGGCCAAGATCGCCGGCCGGCGAGGCGAGCGCATCGTGAATGTGCGGACAGTCTTCGACCGTGAAGAGAAGAAGTCCCGCAAGGTCGAAACTGTCTCCACCGGCCACTATCTGTAATGCGGCGTAACTACAGGTAGATAGACTGAAGACTGAAGGCTTTTAGTGAGGAAACCGCGCTACCAACTAAACTTGGTGAAGTGTTTGGACTTTTTGCTCAACGCGGATTTAATTATACTTGGAACAACAATCGGAGAAGCCGAGAAGGTCTTAAAGATAGCCTTCAGACTTCAGCCTTCAGCCTAACCACCTGAGTAGTTACACATGGCGATCGAAAAGATCATGGGGACCGAGACCGAGCTAGGGATCAGCGCCAAGGATCCCCGCGGGTTCGATCCCGTATCCGGTTCTATTCTGCTGATCAATGCCCACCGCCCCATCGCTGAGGTCAAGTCGATCTGGGACTACACAGGCGAGAATCCGCTCCTCGATGCCCGAGGATTCGAGGTAAGCGGAGAGCGCGAGAGGCCCAGCCAGCAGGATAATCGCACCATCAACAAGCTGCTTCGAAACGGCGGCCGTCTCTATGTTGACGGGGCCCATCCCGAATACTCGACACCGGAGTGTACCAACGCCAGGGACGTCGTCTGTTACGAGAAGGCCGGCGAGCGGATATTCGAACTGTGTCTGGCCTCAGCCAACCTGTCCCTGCCGGAACGACAACAGATCTTTATCTACAAAAATAACAGCGATGGAAAGGGGAACAGCTACGGCCATCATGAGAACTACCTGGTGGACCGGCGGGTGCCGTTCGATCAGATTGTCCAGGGGTTGGCGCCGTTCCTGGTGACCCGTCTGATATTTGCGGGCGCAGGCAAGGTCGGAGTTGAAAATGGCGGCGAACGCTGCGACTTTCAGATCTCGCAACGCGCCGACTTCTTCGAAACCTTTATTGGCCTGGATACCATGGCCAAGCGGCCGATCATCAATACCCGCGATGAGCCCCACGCCGAC
>CABIKM010000058.1 GCA_902196205.1 Candidatus Methylomirabilis lanthanidiphila
CACCACGGTGGCCCCAATAACAAAGGGGTCGATACCAAAGACCATGCCAAGACCTCGCGCCCCCGTTACGATGAGATGACCGGCGGTGATCAGGCAGCCGAGACCGACAACGCTGCAGAGTACCGTACGCCACCCTCGATGCGCACCAAGCACTTCATCTGCCGCACTGCGCTGCTTCCGCGCCTCGATGATGGTCGCCACAAGCCACGCAAGAAACATGCTCATCATCACAAACCCGTCGAATCGGGACAGCACGCCGTCCAACAACAGCACGCCGGTGATGACCGGGGCCAATAATGCGACAGGAAAATCTCTCTTCACGCTGCCACGGGGGCTCCGGATTCCGGCAATGACCACCGCGACCGCAAGGATCAATGCGACATTCACCACGTTACTTCCGAGCGCATCGCCGAGGGAGATGTTCGGTTTCCCGGCCATCGCCGAGTTCACGGCGACGGAGAGTTCGGGACTCGAGGTGGCAAAGGCGGCAACGGTCGCGCCAATGATACCGGGAGACACCCGCATCCAGTGGGCGAGGCCGACGGCGCCCCGCACAAACAGCTCCCCGCCGATTCCGGCGCACACCACACCCGCCGTCAATACCACGTAATCATTCATGGCAGCCGCGTTCGATTGTACTGCCTGCCGCCTCACAAATAAAAAACCGCCTCCGCGTAACGCGGATGGCGGCCCGACCACCCTATGACCTCAGAAAATAGCTGAACGCTATCTCCCGACCCATCTGACAGAACCCATCACCGTTTATGTCATATGAAATTGATGATCGGCGATAACCCCCAACGTCCCACGAACGAACAACCTCACACGGATATGCGGCCTCAGACCGCATCGACTCTCAATCGGTTACGAAACCCGACTACCGCTCACCATAGCCAAACCCCCTTTGAAGTCAAGGCAAATCGCGTCTCCGCAATTATTGACAAATTCCACTGAACGCATAACATTGGTAGCATGAGCGACGCCAGGGGGACCAACGTGAGGCAATTCGGTGTGCTGGTGATGTGTGCATGTGCTGTGACTGTTCTCGGGAACGGCTGCGCGACGACAAAATACCGAGACACTGAGACGCCTCGAGGCGCGACCGAGCAACTTCTCCTCTCGACCGCAGCCGAACGGTCCGCGACGAAGATCACGGTTCCGGATGTCCTCGGGGTTCCCCTTTATCTCGATGTCACCGGGTTCACCAAAGACGCCGAGTTCGCCAAGGAGACCGTGGCGAGCGAGCTGCTGGCGAGAGGCGCTGTGATTGTCACGGAGGCGACAAAGGCAACGTATACTGTAAAAATTCTGGTGCAGGCTTTCGGCACAGACCAGAAGGAGTGGTTTCTCGGTATTCCTGCCATGACTGCTATCGTCCCGATTCCGGAGATCGCCCTGCTCAAACAGCGCCGACAAACGGCGCGAAGCCGATTGCGATACACCGTCATTGATACCCGGACCGGCCGAATTGTCGGGCAGGCACAAGAGGCGAAAAGCAAGACGACCTCTATCCGTTGGACAGTGCTTTTCTTCACTTTTAAGTGGTCCGATGGGGCTGCTCAGCCATGAATACGTCGGCCTGGAGGTAAACGATGGACGCTCTCACACTGCTTATCGCCCTCATCGCGCTGGGTATTGCCATTGCCGCGTTCAAACGCACCGGGGGCATGAAAGACCTCAAGCACCAGGTAGAGGGTTTCGGACTCACATCCGAAACGGCGCGCCAGAAGACAGCCGATGCCCTGGACCGACTGGAACAGCTTATCCGCGGCAAAGAAAAACCCGGCACGGAGAAAGAAGAGCGGCCGGAGGAGCCTTCAAAGCCAAAGTAACCCGCAATGAGGCGCGGGCTGATGGGCGAGGGGGGCTTTTGTGGGTGATCTCAGGCCCTCTTCCGGAAGAGCCGATGTTGGAAAAGCAGGGTCGT
>CABIKM010000059.1 GCA_902196205.1 Candidatus Methylomirabilis lanthanidiphila
CACGGCGAGGAATTTTTCGAGCATGGGAACGACAAGCATGGCAAGTCGGCCTACGAAGAGGTTTTGCGGATTCCCTTGCTCGTGCATTGGCGGCAGAAGGTCCCCGCGGGAACGACATACGATGGGGTAGTTGGGCACATTGATGTTTTGCCCACGATCCTCACTCTCATTGGGATGGAGCCGCCGGCTGGGGTTCAAGGGAACAGCTTCGCAGAAGTAGTCATGAAGCCAATCAAGGAGCCAGCAAACAGACAAATCTTCGCGCAAGTGGTTGACAATAGCGTGGAGATAGAGATGGTCCGGAATGGTGGCTATAAACTTATCCGGTATCTTGGCGGTGCCCAAGAAGGGCGTGAAGAACTTTACGATCTGGAACACGATCCCCTGGAGAGGACCGACATTGCCCCACGTGCTGCCGCACGGGTGGCCGCGTTGACACGCGAACTCGAGGCCTTTAACAAATTCGCAAGCCAGTCTGCCGGCCGTATCCGAGCGGAGCAGGTCCAGAAGCTGGACCGGGATACGGAGAGGGCTCTGCGGTCGCTCGGATATATCAAGTAGAGTGGAAGAAGCATTTGGCGTCCAGCGTTGAAGCTGGAAGGTCTGACGGCACATTACAAGTCCTCAATAAGGTGAAGTAGGAGATAGAATGAGACGATTACCGAGAATTCTTACTCCCGATCTTGAACAGTTCTGTCACGGTGCCCTGTGGGGGGGATTCATCGGGATCCTTGCCGGCGGCATGGAGTACCTGCTGTTATATCGACGTCATGCTTTTTCCGGCGACCCAACGAAAGCCTATTGGGATATCCTGGCGCCATACGCCGGTATTGGCCTGCTGGGGGGCATGCTTGCGGCGGCTGCAGTATCCCTCGTTCGCGGCAAGCCTCGCTCCTTTGGTCGGGATACGGCTCGTCTGTTTGCTTCTATCATTGCGTTGGCAGTGTTCTCCTATCTGGTCGTCTGGGCAACCTACGGCCTTGGCCCCCCCGCGCTAACACTCTACAGTATCATCGTCTATTGGGCCGCCATCACCGTTGCCACCGTCATCGGCTTTGTATTCGATCGCGCTTTGCAAGCTCTTCTCTTGTGGCGTGAGCGAAGTGGTAATCACTCTCAGCGTAGCCTCAGACTAGGCATTTCCCTTGCCCTGGGTATTCTGAGCGCCGTTGTCCTATTCGTACCACCCCTATATTTGGAAAAAGCGAATTCCGTCCAGGCGGTGGCAACGGCATCGCCCCTGGGCGATATACAGGGGAAACAGCCTAACATTGTCTTCATTCTGATCGATGCCCTCCGAGCCGATCATCTCCCGATATATGGGTATTCGAGGCAAACGGCCCCCAATCTTACCGCTCTGGCCCAGCGAGGCATGACCTTCACGCGCATGTACGCCCAGGCTTCCTCGACAAGACCGTCCGTCGCCACTATCCTTTCCTCCTTGTATCCAACCGTCCATAAGGTGAACTACGAGCGAGATTTCTTGCCTGAATCTGTCACCGTTTTGCCGGAAACCTTGCGGGCCGCCGGGTACAAGACGTTTGGCGTGTCGGCTAACGCCAACGTCTCTCCCACCTTTGGGTACTCGCAGGGATTTGATGAATTCTCTGTGTGGAAAACTGAGAGCGCATTTCGGCTCACGATGATGGGGCGAGTGGCCGAGGACGTTCTTGGGCCGCATCTGTTGGGTCGTATGTTGAGGGAACACAGAGAGATTGTGCCACGGGCAGAGGCCATTACGGAC
>CABIKM010000060.1 GCA_902196205.1 Candidatus Methylomirabilis lanthanidiphila
GTGCCCCCGTTCGTACTCTTAAAGACGCCGCCGCTGGTCCCTGCGTAAAGGGTGTTGGGGGTGGTGGAGGCATCAACGGCCAGGGTCCAGACCGGTCCGCCCCAGGGCCCATTACTGGTCCATGTATTGACCCCGGCATGGGCCACGCCTTGCCCGCCCGCCCAGAGCAATACCGAGACGAGCGCCATGCCGACAGTGACACACCACGCTTGACACGATATCCGATGTCGCATTCCGGCTCCTCCAACGACGCGCAGTCGTTTTACCCGGCCATCCGATAACAATTGACAGTGATTGTGACATAGACCGACCTGTTTGTGTCAATACGCCTTTTGGCGTACGTAGCTCGCCCGTTCGATCTTATGGCGCAGCGAACACCTCAATCGTGTAGAACTCCGATACATAGACAGACGTGGCCGTACAGTCCTCAACTCTGAAAATCACGTTGTAGGTGCCGGGGAGAAGCGCTCCGGGATCCAGCGTCGCGAGGAGCGTCCAGGACTTTGATGTGCCGATCCGGGTGTTGGTCACGCCGCCGGTGGTATCCCGATTGCGTCCCAGGATCAGTTGGCCCTCCAGGTTGAAAACGAAGAATTTGAGCGAAACCGGCGGTACCCCAAGACAGGCATCATTGGGGTCGTAGTAGATATGCTCGACTGTAATCGAATCGGTCGTCAGGAAGGTCCGCCCCAGGGGAGAAGCGGGCGCAGGCGGCGCGGTAAATGTCGCCGAGGCCGCCTTGGCGCCGTCCATGGTCAGCGTGCAGGTGATCCCGGTCCCAAAGCCCGCGCAGTCGCCGCCCCAGCCGTCGAAGGTCGAACCGCCGGTCGCCGCCGCCGTCAGGGTAACGGGCGTCCCGGAGGTGTAGCTCTCATTGCAGTCGCCGCCGCAGTCGATCCCGCCCGGGCCGCTGGTCACGGTGCCCGAACCGGTGCCCCCCTTGGTGACGGTGAGGGAATAGGAGCCGGGCGTCGGCGGAACATTAAATGTCGCCGACACCGTCTTGGCGCTGTCGATAGTGAGATTGCAGGTCGTAGCGGCCCCCGAGCAGGCCCCGCCCCAGCCGATAAACGTTGAACCGCCGGTCGCCGCCGCCGTCAGGGTAACGGGCGTCCCGGAGGTGTAGCTCTCATTGCAGTCGCCGCCGCAGTCGATCCCGCCCGGGCCGCTGGTCACGGTGCCCGAACCGGTGCCCCCCTTGGTGACGGTGAGGGCGTACACGCTGGGCGGCGCCGCGAACGTCGCCGACACCGTCTTGGCGCCGTCCATGGTAAGGGCACAGGTCGTGGCGCTGCCCGTGCAGGCCCCGGTCCAGCCTGTGAAGGTCGAGCCGATGGCCGGGGTCGCCGTCAGGACGACGCCGTTGCCGGCGTTAAAGGAGGCGCTGCAGGCGCTCCCGCAGTCGATCCCGACAGGGCTGCTGGTCACCGCGCCCGAGCCGGTGCCGCCTTTACTCACTGTCAGGTTGTAGGAGACCGGCGGCGGCGGAACGGTGAACGTCGCCGACACCGTCTTGGCGCCGTCCATGGTAAGGGCACAGGTCGTGGCGCTGCCCGTGCAGGCCCCGGTCCAGCCTGTGAAGGTCGAGCCGCCTGATGTGTTCGCCGTAAGGGTGACGGCGCCCCCGAAGTTTCCGGCGCACGTTCCGGGACAGTTGATGCCGGACGGGCTGCTCGTCACGCTGCCGGTCCCGGTGACGGTGACGTTGAGGGAGTAGGTCGGCAGCAGATCAAAGGCGGCAGTTGCTGTCTTGGCGCTGCTCATGGTGAGGTTACAGGTCGAGGCGCTGCCGGTACAGTCCCCGCTCCAGTTCACGAACGTGGAACCGGCTGTCGCCACGGCCGTGAGGGCGACAAGTGTGTTTTCGCCGTACGACTCGCTGCAGTCGCCGCCGCAGTTGATGCCCGCCGGGTTGCTGGTCACTGTGCCTGTGCCGGCGCCGGACTTGGACACACTCAGCGCGTGGGTGGCTGGCGGGGGGTTAAAGGTGGCGATGCAGGTCTTGTCGGCGTTGACGGTCACTTGGCCGCTGCTGTCGCAGTCCCCACCCCACCCACCAAACGTCGAGCCATCCGTCGGGGTGGCCGTAAGGGTAACGAGCGGGCTGGACAGGTAGCTTTCGCTGCAGTCCGACCCGCAGTTGATCCCGGTAGGGCTACTGGTCACCGTGCCCGTGCCGGCGCCGTCCTTGGTCACAGTGAGGGTCAATGCGGGCAGGTTTGTGCCGGTCAACTCGCTCGTGGATGTCTCAGTTACTAAAGTCAGGTTATCGGTGGTGGTAGTTGTGCTTTTGACCGGACCGACATTTTGGGTCAGATAAAGGGTCAAGGCGAGTGTTTGATCAACGTTAGTACCTGAACACGAACCCGCAATACGAACCGCCCCAGTGATATGCAGAACATTGTCAAAATGCCCCGCCGGGACATCGATACTTCCAATACCGTTCACCGTAAATACTTGGGGTTCGCTATAAGGGAGAGAACACGTTACAGTAGTTCCCCCGAGGCCCGCCCCTGGGATTTCCAGTGTGGCGGTCCCGCTCGTGGGGCTGGCGGTCGATCCGACGTCTGTCGTCCCATTGGCCAGAACGACTGGAGAGTTGCTGAAAGTTATAGTGACATTTCTCGGTTGATTATTGACTATTACGCCAGGCGTATACCTCCGGTGCAGGCGGATGCCGTTGCTGTCGCTGGTATAATAGCTCCTCGAACCGTTCACAGGGGCGCCGATAGCGGGGGCTGATGTATCCAGCCGGATGGTCGAAACCTGATTAATATCGGTAGTGGTCGAGTTCCTCGTGACGGTGGCGGTTCCCTGGAACGTCAGTGTCTCGTCAAGAACGTTGTAGTCCCAGCTTGCGCCTGTCGGGAGGGGAAAATATGGGGCCGATGGAAAGGAGACGGCTATTGCCTCGCTGGAAACAAAGGTGATCGCCATCGCGAATACGGCCAGAATAATTCGGCTGATGAGCTTTGCGGAAATGTTCATCGCTTCCTGTCACCTCCGGGGGGTGTGCCGTGATGCTCTGGACGGCTGCGGGAGGGTACGTCGCGTCCTCCCCGTCATCTTATGGGGAAGGCGCGCAATGGTCGGTTGCCTGATTCCCGGCGCCATCGGTATCGCGCAGTTCATCATTCCGGGCGTGACCCCGGATCGGGTCCGGGGCAGGCTCAGGAATCCGGTGCCTTTCTGGATTCCCGCTTTCGCGGGAATGACGTCCATTGCTGAGATGTATGACGGGCTGTATAGCGTTGTCTGTATATCGCATATGCGCCCCCCTGTCAAGTATTTTGGGCTTTCTGCCTGAGCCTGTGGCGGTATCGTCGAATTCCCCTCGCCGGGCTTTCCTCATTGACTTCTTTGGAGGCGCTCAGTAAGCTGTTGCGGCGGTTCACAGCTCTCAGTCCGGATCATCTGCCCGCCTGTACGGAGGAATGTCCGTAACCGAACGGCCCCATCACACGTATGATATACAGTAGGCACAGTCCGGAGCCACCCGGGGCAGGGAATGAGGGACCCGGCGAAGAGGCGCGGCTTATCCGGGAAGCGCAGCAAGGGGACCAGCGATCGTTTGAGGCCCTGCTCAGGTTGTATGACCGCCACGTGTTTGCTATTATCGGTAGCTTTCTCCGGCGGAAGCAGGACGCGGAAGACCTGGCCCAGGACGTCTTTCTGAAAGCCTACCTGGCGATCGGGCGGTTCCGACCCGGGGCGCCGTTCGCGCCATGGCTGCGGCGGATCACCGTCAACACCTGTTACGATTACCTCCGGAAAATCCGTTCGCACGCCGAGGTCACCTTTACCGACCTGGGGGAGGGCGAGGGTGATGTGATGCACCGCCTGGTCGAGCAGGGCTTTCCGGCGCCCGGACATGAGGTCGACGACCAGGTCGCGGCCAGAGACCTGGCAGAGCGGATTCTGGCCGGTCTTGCGCCGAAGGATCGACTGGTCATTACCCTTCGGGAGGTTCACGGATTGGAGATTGCGGAGATCGCCGACGCCCTCGGCTGCACCCGGGCGGCCGCGAAGGTCCGTCTGTGGCGGGCGCGTCGGGCCATGCAGGCAAGGCTTCAGGGTCTGATCCGTCAGGAAGAGGAGACGGCAGAACGTGCAAGGAGGGACAGATGACGTGCCGTGAGGTCAAGCAACAGCTCAAGCAGGAAGGATGGGAAGACCGGCGTATTCCGGAGGATAGCGCGTTGGCGACTCACCTGACGGGCTGTCGCCGGTGCCGTGAGGCGGCGCGGGTCGCCAAGCTGTCTTCGGTGCTGCTGGGCGCGCTGCGCGACGAGACCGGACCGGGCCCGTCGTTTTACCCCCGGTTGCGGGCGCGATTGGCGGAGTCCGGGATCGGCCAACCCGACGCCACCCTGCTTGATGCCTGGGGATTCGCCAGGCGATTGGTCCCGGCGCTGGCGGTCGGGGTCGTGCTGCTCGCCGGGGTGACGCTCTCCGTGGGCGGGTCGCGGTCGTCTCTGCCGATCTACGTTGCGGGGGGCGCGGAGATCGATGCGTTTTCCCTCGATGAGGTGAACCTGCCTGGGGTAGTCGGGCCGCCGAGTCGGGACCAGATACTGGCGTTTGTGTTGACGCAAGGTGTAAGGTGTCAGGCGCAAGGCGCAACGTGCGAAGACGAGGGTTCGAGATCGGACAAGTAGGACGAATCGGATGATGGCGACGCGCGCGAAGGTCGGGTTTGCCTTTTTCGCCGTCTTTCTCTTGGGCATTGCGGCGGGCGCCCTGAGCTTGTCGGTATACCAACGTCAGGCCGGTCCGGTGCGCCAGGCTGTGTGGCTTGGACAGTTCAATCGAGAGCGTTATGTCAGGGAGCTCAGGGAGACCGTGGGACTTCATCCTGAGCAGATGGGCGCGTTGAATGCGGTCCTGGATGAGACGCGCGAAGAGTTTCTCGAGTTGGGCAGGCGTCTTCGGCCGCAGTTCGATGAGGTGCGCCGGCGGGCGCGTCAGCGGATTCGAGAGATTCTGGACGCGGATCAACAGCCCCGCTTTGAAACGTTTATCACACGGTGGGACGAGCGGCGCCGGACGGAGGAACAGGCGGTCTCCCGATCGAGGGCATCGGAGGGCAAACCATAGGAAGAGAGGGTTTAGGGCTTAGGGTATGGGGTATGGGGTATGGGGTAAAAAACCAGCCTATACCCTGTTTTTCAAAGGAGGAGGCATGACGGCGGTGCAGCGCAAGGTCTGTTGGTGGACGATATCGGTGACGCTGCTGATTATTCTGAAGGCTGTCGTGGCAGGGGCGGAGGACGAACTGTCACCCCCTCGCGCGCGGAGTCATGTCGGACTGTCTGACGATCTAAGGCGGTTGGTTGCTCAGGCGATGCCCCAGGAGCCATCACCTCGCGACGAATCGGTCGACATCGGCGAGCTTCGCCTTGGGCTTCGCGAGGCCGTGGTGCTGGCGCTGAAGAACAACCTGGATATTGCCATCGCTGACTACGATCCGAAGATTAAATCGGAGGACATCAGCATCGCGAAGGCGGTCTTTGATCCGACCTTCTCCCTGACGCTCGACGCGAACCGGACCATTTCGCCCGTCTCCAACACCCTCCAAAGCGGTAGCTCCGGCACAGGCGGCCGGGTCGACAAGAACGACAACGAGAACCGGGATGTCAACGCCTCCATAGCCCAGAAATTGCCGTTCGGCGGCAGCTACACGCTGGGTATGACCAATAACCGGCTGAATACCAACCTGCCGTTCGCGCAGCCAGGGTCGCCGAATTTCGGGATTAATCCCGCGTATAAAACATTTCTCACCCTGAGCATCACCCAGGATCTCCTGAAGAACTTCGGAATGGATGTGAACACGGCGCCCATCAGGATCGCCAGGAATAATCAGGCGATCTCGGTGACGCAGTTCCGCCAGCAGGCCAATCAGGTCGTCACCAACGTACATAACGCCTACTGGAATCTGGTGTTCGCCATCGAGAACCTGGAGGTCCAGAGGCGCTCGCTGCGCCTGGCCCGGGAGCTGGAAGATCTCAACAAGGCGCGGGTGCGGGCCGGTGTCGCGGCGCCGGTTGAGGTGACGCAGGCCGAGGCGCAGGCCGCCGCTCAGGTGCAGAACGTGATCCTGGCTGAGAAAGCCATCAAAGACGCCGAGGATCAACTGACGCTCATTATCAACTTCCCTGACGGCGAAAAGGTGTGGGCCAGAACGATTCTTCCGACCGATGCGCCACCGTTTGACGTGGTCCAGGTGAATATGGATGCCAGCATTCAGGAGGCGCTGGAGAAGCGGCCGGAGTATGCTGCCCAGAAGCTGACGCTTCAGAATACCGACCTGAACTTCAGAGTCGCCAGGAATCAGTTGCTGCCCAGTCTCCAGTTGCAGGGCAATGTCGGCCTCAACGGCCTGAACGGCAGTGCCGGCGGCGATCTGGATCGGATGATGTCGGGCGACTTTACGCAGTGGTCGGCAGCCCTGGTCCTCACCTACCCGTTGGGCAACCGTGCCGCCAGGTCGGCGTTTATTCAGTCAAAGCTCAGCCGTGATCAGGCCGGCACGAGCCTGCTGAATCTCAAGCGCCAGATCATCTCCCAGGTCCGGGAGGCGGTTCGTCGGATCGAGACCGATGTCAGGAGCGTGGAGGCTACCCGGGCGGCACGGGTGCTGGCGGAGGAGCAGCTCCGGGTCGAGCAGAAGCGGCTCGAGGCCGGCGTGACCACGACCTTCAACGTGCTGTCGTTCCAGCGCGACCTGGCGGAGGCCCAGGCCAACGAGATTAAGGCGATTACAACCTTCAATCAGGACCTGGCCAATCTTGAGCTGCAGAAAGGCACGGTTCTTGAGAAGAATCGATTCGAGCTATGACGTCTATGACAACTCCGACACAGAACACGCGTTCATCCTGGACCTCACGCCTTACACCTCGCACCTCGCGCCTCGTGATCATCGGTCTGATCGTCCTGTCGGCCTTGGGCGGCTGGGCGTTCTTCTGGGGACCGAATCGGGTCGAGTATCGGACGGCCAAAATTGAGCGGGGCGACATCGAGGCCACGATTTCGGCCACCGGGAACCCCAACGCCGTGGTCACCGTTCAGGTCGGCAGCCAGGTCTCCGGGAACATCAAGGAGCTGTATGCCGATTTCAACACCAAGGTCAGGAAAGGGCAACTGGTGGCCAGGATCGATCCGGAGATCTTTGAGGCCAAAGTGAACCAGGCCAAGGGCAACCTGGACAACACTCGGGCCTCCGTCCTCAATGCGCGGGCGATGCTTCAGAAAACCGAGGCGGACATCGCCAACACGAAGGCTTCCCTGGAGGTCGCCAAGGCGAACGTGGCCAAGGCCAAGGTGGCGGTTTTGGACGCCAAGATCAAGCTCAAGAGCCGGTTGAACCTCTACGAAGACGGCGGGATCTCGGCGGAGGAGCGGGATTCGGCACAGGCCGCCTACGATTCCAACGTAGCGGCGCTGGAGGCCTCCCAGGCGCAGGAGCAGGCAGCGGTATCCAGCCTGCGCGCCGCCAAAGCCCAGCACGAAGTGGCTGAGGCGCAGTTGGCCGGGTCCCAGGCGCAGGTCAAACAGTCAGAAGCTGCGCTGAGGCAGGCTCAGGTCGATCTCGACCACACGTACATCCGGGCGCCGGTAGACGGGATCGTCGTATCCAGGAATGTCGATGTGGGGCAGACGGTGGCGGCCTCCTTGCAGGCGCCGACCCTCTTCCTGATTGCGCAGGACTTGACCAAGATGCAGGTGGATACCAATGTGGATGAGGCCGATATCGGACGGATTCGGGTAGGGCAGGACGCGACGTTTACCGTGGACGCCTTCCCGGGTGAGATCTTCAAGGGGAAGGTGACGCAGATTCGGCAGGCCCCGTTGAATGTGCAGAACGTGATCACCTACAATGCCGTAATCGGGGTTGCCAACCCCGATTTCAAACTCTTCCCGGGGATGACGGCCAACGTGAAGATTCTGGTCGACCGTCGGGAGCATGTTCTCAAGATTCCGAATGCGGCGCTCCGGTTCCGGCCGCCCGAGCTGAAGGGGCAGATACCGCGAGGGGAAGAAGGGGGTGTGCGGACGGCTCAGGGACCGTCAACCGGCAAAGGCGCGCCGGGTAGTGTGAGCGATCAGAAGACTGAAAGCGGCCAGACTATCTGGGTGTTGGGAGACGACAAGAAGCCTCGGCCGGTGACGGTGACGTTAGGAGTCGCCGATAGCGGTTTCAGCGAGGTCGTTGGTGGCGACCTGAGGGACGGACAAGAGCTGATTGTTGGGATTGCCTCAAAGGCTGGATCCTCAACCGGACAACCCCAACCCTTCGGCCAGCGTGGGCCGAGATTCTAGCGTGACGTTGCGGCAGAGATGATTGAGATTGAGAATCTGGTCAAGCACTACCAACTCGGTGATGTCGTTGTCGAGGCGTTGAGAGGGGTGTCGCTCCGGATTGCGCAAGGCGACTTTGTGGCGATCATGGGTCCCTCCGGATCGGGCAAGTCTACCTTCATGAATATCCTTGGCTGCCTGGATCGGCCGACCTCAGGAATCTATCGGCTTGACGGGGTGAGCGTCGGGGAACTGAGTCGGGACGAGCTTGCCGCTATCCGAAACAAGAAGATCGGCTTCGTCTTTCAGACCTTTAATCTCCTGCCCAGGACCAGCGCGGTGGAGAATGTGGAGCTTCCCCTCCTCTATAACGGCACCCAGGGCGCCGATCGCCGGACCAAGGCGCTGCAGGCCCTCCGGGCGGTCGGCCTCGCGGGCTGGGAGGCGCATCACCCGAGTCAACTGTCCGGCGGGCAGCAGCAGCGGGTGGCCATCGCTCGGGCGCTTATCAATAATCCGGAGATTCTCTTTGCCGACGAGCCGACGGGGAATCTCGATTCGCAGACAAGCATCGAGATCATGGCGATCTTTCAGCGACTGAATCAGGAGGCAGGGATCACCATGGTCCTGGTGACGCATGAGCGGGATATTGCCGCCTACGCGAAACGGATTCTGCAGTTCAAGGATGGTCGCCTGGTGCGAGACGAGCGAGTGGAGGCGCCGACACACGCGCTCGAGATGTTGCAGCAGGCTGGGCTGCAGAAGGAGTAACATGAATATCCTGGCCACTGTGAAGATCGCCTTCAGAGCCCTGAGGGTCAATACTCTCCGGTCGGCCCTGACCATGCTCGGGATCATCATCGGTGTCGCCGCTGTCATCACCATGGTGGCGGTGGGCTCCGGCGCCAAGGCCCAGATCGCGCAGCAGATCCGGAGTATCGGGAGTAACGTCATTATTGTCCTCTCGGGAAGCCTGACAAGCGGGGGCATTCGGCTGGGGCACGGCTCGATCCTGACCCTGTCGGAGGATGATGCGAAAGCGATCGCCGCCGAGTGCCCTGCCGTAGCGTTGACGGCCTCGAGTGTGCGTGGAACAGGGCAGGTCGTATTCGGGAACAACAACTGGTCGACGGTGATCCAGGGAACGGCTCCGGAGTTTCTTGAGATCCGGGATTTCAGGGTGCTGTATGGGCGTCCTTTCACACGGCAGGACGTGGACGGGGCAACGAAGGTAGCGCTGGTCGGGCAAACCGTGGTCGAGAACCTTTTCGGCGGCACCGACCCGATCGGACAGATCATTCGGATCAAGAGGGTCCCGTTTACCGTGATCGGTGTGCTCTCCCCTAAGGGACAATCGCCATGGGGACAGGATCAGGATGATATCGTCCTCCTTCCCATCTCCACGGCCAAGAAGAAGGTGCTCGGGATCAGCCAGGCCAATGCGCGCGCGGTGGGGGCCATCCTGATCCAGGCGCGCGGCCCGCTGATGATGAAGGAGGCGGAAGATCAAATCACAACGCTCCTTCGACAGCGGCATCACCTGCAGCCGGACGAGGAGGATGATTTCAATATCCGCAATCTCACAGAGGTCTTTGCCCTTCAAGAGCGAGCGGCCGAGGTGATGTCGCTTTTGCTGGGGGCCGTTGCCTTGGTGTCGCTGGTGGTGGGGGGGATCGGTATCATGAACATCATGCTCGTGTCCGTGAGGGAACGGACGCGGGAGATCGGATTGCGTCTGGCGGTCGGCGCCAGGATGCGCGATATCCTGACACAGTTTCTGGTCGAGGCGGTCACCCTGTCGCTGATCGGGGGTCTGATCGGGATTGTGCTGGGCCTGGCGGTCTCGACCCTGATCTCATCCATGGTCATGTGGGCTACGCAAATCAGTGTCGTCGCTATACTTGTGGCCTTCACCTTCTCAGGGTTGGTGGGGGTGTTCTTCGGCTATTACCCCGCCCGCAAGGCCTCCTTCCTCGACCCCATCGAGGCGCTCCGATACGAGTGAAAAAACAGCCATCAGCGTTCAGCGGCAGGCCGACCGCTGACGGCTGAATGCTGGCTGCTGCACATGAGCGATCAGAGATTCGAGCTGTTCGAAACGACAGCGGATGTCGGGATTGTGGCGTGGGGCGAGACTCTGGAGGAGCTGTTCGCCAATGCCGCCAGAGGGATGTTTGCGCTGATGATCGACGCGGACACAGTGCGCTCCACCGGCCTCCTCCCCATCGAGGCGCAAGGACGCGATCTTCCCTCGCTGCTGGTGGCATGGTTAAACGAGCTGTTGTACCGGTGTGAGGCCGAAGAATGGGCGCCGGTCGATGTGCGTGTGACGGCGGTCGAGGACGGGTGCGCGCGTGGAGAGCTGGCGGGAGAGCCTGCAGAGACGGAGCGGCACCGGTTCAAGGGCATCGTCAAGGCCGCCACGTATCACCTCCTCGAATGTCGTAAGGATGGCGATCACTGGCAAGCCCGAGTGGTCTTTGACGTGTAAACGCCGCGCGCTTGCGACACCTCGATCTTAGTCTCGCGAGCGAACAGGTATTCTATAATCTTTTCCTGACACCGCTGCTTCCCCTGCTCCAACGCACCCACGAAAGCCCTCTGTTTGTCTTCTGGACTTCCCATCATTTTATCCTTGACCGGGTGAGGGTAGCCTTTTAGGCTGTACCGCAAGCGGTCAATGACCCTGTACCGTATGTTCGACGTCGGTAAGGGGATGGGTAGACCAACCCACAATGTCTCATGTGCCCCGGTGTGCCGATGAGCATGAAAGTCGATACCCCGCACCCCCTCGCCTGTATCCTCTCCCCCAGGTGAGGGGAGAGGAGATCTTTTTTGATCCCCCTCGCCTCTTTTGGAGGAGAGGGTTGGGGTGAGGGGACTTTCTAAGCGATACCGCATGCGCCGGTGGGGGGCGCCCATGAGGATGAAAGGTGTGACGCTCAGCCAAATCTCCCCAACTCCCCTTTTTAAAAGGGGGGAACGGGGGGATTTCGGGACCGG
>CABIKM010000061.1 GCA_902196205.1 Candidatus Methylomirabilis lanthanidiphila
CCCCCCTTTTGAAAAGGGGGGAACGGGGGGATTTTGCTGAGCGTCACACCTTTCATCCCATAGGCGCGCCAGCAGCACATGCGGTATTGCTCCGACGCTCGGTGATCCGAACTATCAGTTCTGTGCGGGATGGTGCTCCGGTTGTGCCGTTCCGCCACCCTGGGGTGTCATGCCACCGCCCATACCCTGCTGGCGCTGCATCATCATCTCCATCATCTCGTCCATCATCTTCATATGCTTCTTCATTTCCAGCATAAGCTGCTGCTGTTTCTTCATATCGCCCATCATCTTACAGTCCTGCATTTCGCCGCCCATCTCTTTATTCTGCTGCATCATCCCCATACCCATGCCCGGCATCCCCTGCTGCTGCACCCCGCCCTTCTGCTGATCCTGCTTCATTATATCAGACCCGGACTGCTGCATACCGCCCATTTGGCGATCCTTCATCATCGCGCAGGGCTGAGGCTGTTGCGCCGACGCGGCCCCTGCCGCCACCACCACCACAGTGAACGCCAACGTCCCGACATACTTGACGAGTTTCATGCGCGCTCCTCCTCCCTCTTTCGAAAGGGGTTCTCACCGCATCGACACCGGCCGGTCTATCCGCTCAACATGCACATCTCAATGGTCTGCCAACACTCAGGGGTCGCTATCACAACAATGATATTGGGCAATCCCTTCAGTCGTTCTTATTACCACTCACAGGTCGGCATAATCATATCTTACTATACTTTCGATTTGATTGCTCGCCACAACACGACTCACAATTCGCGACAACTTTCAACTACGACGAGCCACATAACTAAAAAGGGAGCCAATTTTGACAACTGCAAACGCCGGCAGCCTTTCTCCTGAGGCTGCCTGGCTACTCATAACTGAATATGGCCGCTATATCGACAACTTAGCTGAACTTATCAAGAACCTTGTGACCGTCACACTTTGACGATCCCCGAAGGGTCGAGCCTCCTACACATACGCCTGGGCGGCATACTGTTGGACCATCCGGTGCGTATTGAAAAACGACGCATTGAACGCGATCGTTTGCCGCATGATATCGACCCATCGCTCCCGGTCCCGGTAAAAAATCGGGACGACCACCGTTCGCAGCTTGTGATAGAGCTCCTGTGCATCCCGGCCGTTCATCCGATCCGAATCGGAGCGATCGATGAGACCAGGTCCGATCGACCATCCGGTCACACCCTCGATATGCCCCTCAATCCACCAGCCATCGAGGACACTGAAACTTGGGACCCCATTGTGAGCGGCCTTCATGCCTGAGGTGCCGGAGGCCTCCAGTGGGCGCAAGGGGGTGTTCAACCAGAGGTCGACACCGGAGGTCAGCAGCCTGCCCAGCTCCATGTCGTAATTCTCAAGATAGGCGATTGAGATCTGATCCTTCAGTTGTCGTGCGAAATGAAATACTCGCCGAATCAGGTCTTTCCCTGGCTCATCCTTCGGATGCGCCTTCCCCGCAAAAATGAATTGCATCGGGCCGACAGTTGCAGCGATCTCCACCAACCGGCCGGGCAGTCGGAAAAGAGCAGATCGGTCCGCTTGTACAATGTCGCTCGCCGCGCAAAGCCGATGGTGAGCACGTCAGGCTTCAAAGACATCCCGATTCGCCGATGCACCTCCTCGATCAACCGCGCCTTGGCCTCGACGTGGGCCTCCCATATCTCGTTCTTTGGGATGCTGATGGCGTACCGGAGCGAGAAAAAATCATTGGCCCATCCGGCGATGTGACGGTCGTAGAGCTTCTTAAAGCTATCGCAGGTCCAGGTGCATGAATGAACTCCATTGGTGATGGAATCGATAGAATAACCTGGAAACATCTCTTGTGAGACTTCTCCATGCTTCTTCGCCACTCCGTTTACGTACTGGCTCAGGTTCAGCGCGAGAAGCGTCATGTTCAGACGTTCCCTGCCCCCCAGCATCTGCATGAGATCCAGCGGCACAGGTTCCCCGAGAACGCCCTTCACCAGGTCATACGAGAACTGGTCGTGACCGGCCGAAACGGGTGTGTGGGTGGTGAAGACACAGCGGCTTCTGACGCTATCGAAATCCCACCCTTCATTCACTTGATCCCGCTGCTCACGCAATAGCTCCAGAGCCAGGAGACTGGCATGGCCTTCGTTCAGGTGGAATCTCTGTAGTTGCGTGTATCCGAGCGCTCGGAGCATCCGGACGCCTCCCATGCCCAGGATGACTTCCTGGGCCAGGCGGTATCGTTCGTCCCCTCCGTAGAGAGAAGCGGTTAACTCCCGGTCAGGCTGGGCATTCTCATCGATGTTCGTGTCCAGGAGGATCAAGGGAACCGAATATCCGGTATAACCTGTAATATCATACTGCCAGGCCCTGACGACCACGGACCGGTTTTCAATGGGGACCCGCACCGTGACCGGAAGCAGGCGCACAAAACGGGAAGGCTCCCATCCGACCGAGAGTTCTTGCTGGTTGCCCCATTCGTCCAGTTTCTGATCGAAATACCCCTTGGCATACAGGAGACTCACAGCCACAATCGGGATCGTGAGATCGGCGCAGGACCGTAAGGTATCCCCGGCCAGCACGCCTAAGCCGCCGCTGTACGTCGGCATACGGGGATCCACGGCCACCTCCATCGAGAAGTAGGCAATGCGTCGGGTGGTATCGGCTTCGCCCGGGGCTCGAACCGGGTAGCCTCTGGCATACTTCTCAGGATCGGCCAAGAAGGTCTGTCTGCACAGATCAGAGCAGAAGGCGTATGCCTCTCCCTGGTGGAAGATGACGAAACCCTCCTCGGCACGGGCCGCCATCCCGCATACCGGATCTTTGGCAATATTCGTCACAACATCACCCCCTTTTCCGTCCGCGCCTACGGCTTCAGTCCCCGTAGGAGGCGTTAGATAGACTACACTGGCCTTCCTATTCGCGCTGAGAAGTCTGTATCATACCACTTCGCGCGAGCCGGCGGCCCCGCCAGATCTCGAAGATGACCGGGTA
>CABIKM010000062.1 GCA_902196205.1 Candidatus Methylomirabilis lanthanidiphila
CTGTAATCGCACACGTCATTGGTTTACCGAGCCCACGGCGGTCCCGGTCGTCGAATCAGCCGGAACACCAATCGACCGACAGACGTGACCATGTTCAGCACAATCTCTGCTTCGCGATAGCGTCGATGTCTTCCGGGTGTTATCCGGCAATCTATGGTCAGCGTGCACTGAAAGGAGCGATGTGACCACACTGCGAGTCCTGTTTCTGTGCACTCACAACTCGGCGCGGAGCCAGATGGCCGAAGGTCTCCTGCGCGCGCTCGCTGGCGAGCGTTTTGATGTGGCAAGCGCCGGGACCGAAGCGACGCGTGTCCACCCGCTCGCGATTCGGGCTATGGGCGAGGTTGGCATCGATCTGAGCAGGCATACCTCCAAGATTATCGACGCATTCCTCAGCCAGCCATGGGACTACGTGATCACGGTCTGCGACAACGCCAACGAACGATGCCCGATGTTCCCCGGAGGAACGACCCGCATCCACTGGAGCTTCGACGATCCCTCTCAGGCTGCCGGCACAGATGAAGACAAATTGCAGAAGTTCCGCCGCGTTCGCGATGAGATCCACGCCACGCTTCGCGACTGGCTTGCCGATTAAGAGCAATCTTCCCCCTCGTCGGTGAAGTTGAAGCCGGTGTGACAGTGGACACATCCGGCCTTGCCCTCGGAGAGGACCAGCCCCCGCTGGGCCGCAGGCGAGAAGGTCCCCTTCTCTCCAGCCCGGAAGCGATCATGGGGGGCGTTCCCCGAGAGGATGGTCCTCACGTATGCTGCGATCGAGGTCATCAAGCATCCCCTGCGCTCCCGAGTGCCGCGTGGTCGCGCGTTAGCGCCCGCTGCACACTATCGGGTTGACTGCCGTATAAGTCCACGGCTTGGTGTGCGGCTGCGCGAGGCGCGCGATGTAGGTGGCCATCTGATGGCCGCGAAAGGCGTCGCCGTCGCGCACGTTCATGAGCTCCAGCAGCGCGACGGCGAACGGCCTGCGAGATAGATCCTCCCGCGCAGCCTCGAAGTACGGAGAGTCGAGCAGCAGTAGGACGTTGCCGCCGTGAGTGTAGCCGCGGGAGGGTACGAATGGAACCACGTCGTCGCAGCCCACGACGCGCGTGGTCTTCTGCGTCAGGCGATTGAATGCGGAGATGCCCGCGGTGTCGGTCACCCTCGGCTGTCCGAATGTGACAAGCCTCTCCACGGTTTCGCCCGCCTTCTCGAGGCGCATCGCCAGCAGCAGCGCAGCGGCGCCTCCGAGGGAATGCCCGGTCAGGCCCACGGTATAGCCCGCCTTCAGGAGCCGCTTCGCCTTCAAGTCCTCATCCACGGCGCGCGCCACGGCCGCGAAACCGGGATGGACGCGGATGGTGAGCGTGTTATCCTCCCGGGGCACCGCGTCGGCATCGGTCAGCAGTTGGCGGAAGTCCTGCGTCCCCTCGATGCCGATATAGTGCCTGTGGGCGACATCGTCCGTCCCGAGCACGTACGTCGTCGTCGTGCCCGGTACGGCCCCGGAGACAGGAAGGTCAGTCACGCGGACGAACTGGGTGTTCGGAATAGTCGGCATGCCAGGCGACCTCCGATAGGCTGCCTGAGCGATGGGCGCGTAGAACGCGACGTCGGGCGCCCACGCGGCGTATTGCTCCAACATCCATGTGCGCTCCGATGAAGTCGGTGTTGAGGCGCATCCCGCGAGGAGAAGGCCGCCGAGCGAGAGGAGTGCGTACGACCGCCTCATGGCTTGGCGCCAATCGAGACGTTGCCGACGGGCTGAACGGAGCAGGGCTGTGGTCGCCAGGAGCAGAAAAGAGAGCTTCATGGGGAACCTCCTCGTTATGGGCTGCGTTCCTGCGGAGCAGGTACAGGGCCGTGAACGCTCATACGATCCTTCCCTCAGCGCGCTAACATAGAGCAAGCACATAGGAAGTTGGAAAGCCTCAAGGGGCAGTCTAATAGTCCCTTTTTGGACACCAATCCTCGGTGAAGATTAGTACAGGTTACGATAGTGTAACCTATACCCCTCTCGGTGGCAAACGCGGAGCATCACCAACCTAGCCTCTGGCGCCTCACGTACGGCTCCAATAGAGCCTCCAGATGGTCGCTTCGAGTCGGCGTCGAACTCAACGGGACCCTGGCCTTCATCTCTGACGGGGGTAACGATCCGAACCACATACGAAGCGACCTACTACCGTCGACCGCAAAAACCAGCCCATTGTAAAAAGCATAGTGGCCGATGTTTACGATCGGCGTTCTTGTCGTTTCTCATTTTAATAGTCACTGTCCCTGTTTTACTCCAATAGTTTAGCGGTCTGGAGTTCTGCTGAATCTGCTTTTCATGCAGAGCCAAGTCCGCTATGAACGAGATATCGAATTTCTTTTCTATCACAATCAGGAGCCTTTCACGGCTCGATGCCTCTTAAATGGTATACTCGGGATAGGAGGAAGCCTCACAGCCTCACAGCCTCCCACACTACCGTACATATGGATCACCAATAGGCGGTTCGGCAGAATGAACTACCCCGCAGTAGGTTGCCGGATATCGCTTCCCGTTCTGGCTCGTCATTCCGTGCTTGACACAGAATCCAGCCGGACCCCCTGGATACCGGCGTCCGCCGGTATGACGAACTCACGGCAGGCCGCGGGGAATGAACCCTGATAGATTCACAACAGGTCTTTTTCATGGAGATAGTGTACCGGATAAAATCAACAGAGCAATATAACAGTATGGCTGATTGTAAGGAGCTAGAACACGAGGCCAGGTGAGTGTAAAGCGATCCTGGGATGTTCGATCAATGTTGGTATCTGAAACGTCTACGGTGGGGATGTCGCTTTCTTTGCCGACGAGCGGCTGATAAGGACCGAAGCGTTCTTGGTGTTCATTCGTCTGAAGTCCAGCGACTGGTGAGGGCGAAGGGGTATTCAGATACCTCTCACTAAGGCTGCAAAAACCGGCTGACTACCTTTAAGCGGGAACGTGGCCGAAAGCACGATTGCGTGATTGCTCCCATCGATGACGGCAACCTCAATGCTATCTGCCCCCTGTAGTATCTGAGTGATGATCTGCCGGACTTGCCCCTGCTTATCGCGGGTCTGATTAGTTGCACTGAAGACAAAGCCGTCATTCACCTCGGCGCTCAACCACCCGCCCAAGCTCAGCATGTGGACCGAGGGTTGTCCGGCCTTGGTGACCGTCACTCTCATGAGCTTCTGACCCTCGACCGGGGCGCCTGGCCCCTCGAAATATCCGAAGTCGAAGCCTTTGATCCGGCTGATCGGGGCGACCGTAAACTCAAGGGCGATCATTCCAGTGGAGCCCTTGCCGTCCTGTGTTGCAGTGAATTGCAGACGCGTCGAACCATTTGATCCCAGGACCACGGCCGTCTGTTCGATGAACGCTTTTCTGAATTCAACCTGATTGACCTCGTAGTGCCATTGCCCCTGAGCAAAGACCATTGGCGCACCCGCCAAGACCGACACGACAACCGCCGTTGTGAGATTCAACCACTGGAGCATTGAGTGTCCCATGAGTTCAAATGCAAGCGATTCGCCTTAACGGCGAGGCTCAGCTGCCGCCGGAGCGCGCAACACGCAGGGAAGGCAAAGCGCACAGCGCTTTGGCCGGTCAGCTGCAGCCAATTGTTGAGCCATACGCACACTTCAGAACCAATCAAGACTGTCGGACTTCGCCGTTTACACATCTATGCACTCGCCGAAAAAGATTGCCGGCTTGAAGATCCGAGAGCTTCGCTAACTACCGACCGTCAGTGCCACCTTTCTGGCGTCATCCCGACTCATCGACGCCCCTAGGTCCAGCCAATGGATGACGTTGTAGTAGCGGTACTTGTCGCTGCCGACGTATTCGCGAAGAATCGACTTGATCCGCTTCGCGGGAAGCGCCCGAACCGCCAGGACAGCGGCGGCTTTACGAACCCCCTCTGACTCGTGGTTGAAGAGGGCGAACAAGGCATCCCGTGATATTTTTGCAAACCGTGATTCCGCGCAGAGTTCAATCGTCTTCCTCAAAATAGCCGCTGGCATCTCAAGAGAAAGAAGATCTGAGACCGAGTGCTTCTTGCCAATTGAGGTTATGGCCCTCGCCACTTCGATCTGAAACTCGTCATCACCCGGCATCGTTAGCAGCGTCGCACCGAGACTTGGCTCCTTGGCGTTCGCAAGTATGAGTATATCAATCCACTCTCCGTACTTTCCCAGATACTCAGCGTCAAGCCTCGACGCCCCAGTGTAGCCGTCTTGGAGGTTGGCCCTTATCCTCTGCAAATCCTCTGGCTTTCTCGCCGCACACAGCACATTCAACCCTTGCCTAGTGAGTTCTTTGCGCAACACCCCCTTTAAGTCTCTCGTCTTCTTGACGAGATCCTGAATGGCAGAGCTCTCACCAAATGCAGCCTCCATCCGTCGAATCCGCTCATCGAAGTACGCACTGAACCTGTCGTCAACGTTGCGGCGCAGCCCATCGGCATGTTTTCTGAAGTACCTTTCCACGAGCGCGAAGTATGCAGCATCGTCGTACACGAAGCTCGCCCCAACCCTCTTCTCCAGCTCCGCCTCAGAGAGCCCCTTCAACACATCCAACTGATATTGCCGAAAGATTTCCTCTCCTACCTTGTCAGAGCCCGCCGCACTGACCAAACCCAGAAGACCATACCCAGATTGCTTCTGTGGTGGGGCGAGGATCTTCTTGATCTCCTCTTCAACAATCGGCTTCCCAAGTTTCAAAAGCACCGCGACAGCCTCTCTGCGCACTAGAACATCACTATCTCCGGTGAGCCGCTCTGCCATACCGATATCCAATGCACCTCGACCATGCAGCGACTTCATTGCGCGCAGTCGAACCTGTGAGTTGCGATGTTCAAGGCCAGGAAGCAGTACGGTGGTTTCCAGACCATCGAACCCCGCTAGCACGGATCTCAGTAGATCGGCGTTTAGCGTCTCGAACTGTGACTTCAGGACCAGCTCTTGGGCCACTTTTGCCTGACCAGTTCGAAGCAGAATTTCGACCATACACTCAAGTGCGCTATGAGATGTCCCGTAGTCGCTCCGATCGTATTCCTTCCTGGCGATCTCCAGATCCCCCGCAGTGCCGCATTTGGCGAGATATCCGAGAGCCGCCGTCCGCACTCTGGTCGATGAGTCATCTGAGAACCAGGCGTTGATGAGCGTCTCTCGTTTGATCACGTCATCATCCGTAGGGAGGTCGAGCGCCAGTGCGGTCAACACGGCAATCGCCCCAACCGTCTCGTTATCGCCAGCTCCGAGGAGCGATGAGACGACAGCAGGATCGAACCGTGAATCCGCTAAAGCCGAATACCAACACCACAGGGGTACGTTCTCGTTAGCGAGATGCTGAAAACCCAAACGAACCAGACAGTCTTTCTCTCTCTTACCCAGCTCCATTCCGTCGATGTGTGCCGCGAAGAGGATGTTGATGTCATGGACACCTAGATTCAGCTTCTCGTTGCCCGGCTTCGATATTGAGTTCGCCAGCAATCTAAACCGTGCAATATCACTCGCGCTCAGTGCGTCCAAAGAATCCGGCTGACTGATCCTTCCGACGAGGTTTTCGAGAAATTCAAAGCCTTCAGCAGACAACGGAGATGATTCGCGCCCCCTGTCGTCCTCACCTGCCACTCCAGAACTCGTTCGAGCGCGTTTTGCCCGTAGCTCGTCGGGCTCGGATGATTCATCGTCCGCCCTGACGCGATTTACGTAGGCGGTGACGCATTTCCTGGCTAGCGCTTCTACATCCCGCAGCATCGAGAAGTTTTTAAACAGAATTTTTTTGCCGGCAATAATTTTCTTCCGAAACTCAAGAACTTTCTTCAGGTCATCCCCCGGGTCCACCGTAAACTCGTCCGGGATCTGCTTGAAGAAGAGCGAAATCTCGGGACTTCCGGTATCCTCGCATCTTGCCATCGATCGTTCGAATTCCTCTTCGAACCCAGAGGAGAATTCTCCATCGTGGTCTGGCGGAGTACCCCACCTTTTCCAAATCATCCCAAGAAATAAATCACACCGATCGAGATCCTGGTTAATGAGATGCTGCGGCCTGCCGAATCCAGCGATGGTTTCTTCCCAGCCAATCAGCTCGACTTGATACCCAAGCTCGTTCGCCCAAGACTCGTTGAATTCGGCAACCACGTCTCGAATAGCTTTTCGCTCTTCCTGAAGATCGCCAGGTGAGGCTAGAAAAGCGCGGATGATCTTTCGGGTACTAGGCATATCTAGTTACCAAGCCTCGAGACTTGCTGGAAAGCCATCTGAACGATTGGCATATATGAAACTCCCCACCGTCGGGCACGAAGGGACCATTAACAATATCGACAAACGCTTCGCAAATACGGTCGCGTTCTTCTTGGGAATGATCCGCTAACGCCATACCTGGGTGCCTCGACTCGTCGCCCAACGCTTCAATTAGCCGACGCGTTAGCCGTCGAAGGTGTGCCATAGTTAGTTGAAAAAGCGAAGC